>DATAHD010000449.1:0-9178 GCA_036263395.1 Rhizomicrobium sp.
TGGGTTTGCCCCAGCGGATGTCGATCAGGCGCGGCGCGCGATCGCTACCCATGCCGACGGCATGGATCAGCGGGAAGTTCTGTTTGACGAGTGCATTGCCGACAACGAAGGAGATCTTGGCGCCGTGCTGTTTCGCGACCGCCTGTGCAGCGGCCGCCAGTTCTTCCGGCCCCATGTCGTTGGCCGGTGTGTTGACGAGATTGCGGGCGAGAAAGACGCCGTCGGCGATGCGTGTCACGCGCGCACCGTCGGCACCAGCGGGTAGCACCAGCTTGGCGCCGCTCGGCTTCTTCTTGCGATAGCGGGTGAAGGCATAGGTGCCGAGGGCCCAGCCGATCGCGGCGAGATCGGGATTGTCTGCCTTGGTCGCGAGCGCATAGGTGCCGGCGGGCAAAGACTCGCTGAGCGCCGCAGTGATCAGCGGATCGCTGCCGTCGCCGAGGCCGAAGACAATGGCCGCCACCTCGCCGTCGGCTTTCGGCAGCATGCGGATTTCACCCTCACGGGCACCAAAATCGGTCGCTTTCAGGAAGGCCGCATCGCGCTTGCCGCGGGCGGAGAGGAAGGACGACAGCTCACGCGTCTTGATGGCGTGGATCGGGATTGCGCCCTTTGCGCTCTTCGCAAGGCTCGCATGCATGAAGAAGACCTTTGTTCGGTGCCGGATCGAACTTAGAAACCGTAGCAGTCCGCCGCAACCATTACCGGAGGTACACTGTGACCGCCCACTACACACTCGTTGTCGGGACCAAGAACTGGTCGACCTGGAGCCTGCGCCCCTATCTCGCGCTGCGTGCGACGGGCGCACCGTTCGAAGAAGTGAAGATCAAGCTGCGGCAGGACAGCCATCCCTCGACCAAAGAGCAGATCCTGAAACACTCGCCGGCGGGCTGGGTGCCGATCCTGAAGATCGCGGAGGACGGGCGCGAGCACATCGTGTGGGACAGCCTCGCGATCTGCGAGACGCTCGCAGAACGTCATCCCGAAGCGAAGCTGTGGCCGGACGATGCGTTTCGCCGCGCCGAGGCTCGCTCTTATTCGGCGGAGATGCATTCCGGCTTCGGGCCGATGCGGGTGTACCTGTCGATGGACATGGCGCGCAGTCTGCCGATGCCGGATATCAGCGACGATGCCAAGGCCAACATCGCGCGTGTGATCGAGGCGTGGACGAGTGCGCTGGAGCGCTTCGGCCATGATGGCGGCTTCCTGTTCGGTCGCTATTCCATCGCCGATTGTATGTATGCGCCGGTGTGCTCGCGCTTCCGGACCTACGGCGTCGAGGTGCCACCCATTGTCGAAGGCTATATCGAGCGCATCTTCGCGTTGCCTGCGATGCAGGACTGGCTGAAGGAGTCGCAGGCGGAAGTCGCCGAAGGCTTGCCGGACGGGGCGAAAGTGGCACTGAAAAAGTAGGGTGCCATCCTTTCGTTTTACCTTTGCTTAAGGGCCGTATTTAAGGGTTTGTTGACCGCCCTGCTCCATGATCCGCAACGGAAAATTGCGTGAACCTGGAGTTTGTCCATGAAGCGTCGCACGCCTGTGATGGCCGCCGTTCTGCTGGCAGGAACCGTGCTCTCCGGCACGGCACATGCCGGCTGGTTCGACAGCAAGCCGAAGCCGGATCCGAAAGCCGCGACAGCCGCCGCCAATCCGCAGCAGCAACAGCCGTTGCCGCAGGTCAACCTGGACAACGACATCCGTCAGGCCCAGTTGATGCGTGCGTCGGGCGACTTCGACGGTGCGACCAAATCGCTGGCGCAGATGATGCTGGTGTATCCGGACGATCCGCGGATCGTCGGCGAATACGGCAAGCTCCTAGCCCAGGAAGGGCACAGCAAGGATGCCGTCGATTTCCTGCGGCGCGCGACCGATCTGTCGCCGGGCGACTGGACGCTGTATTCGGCGCTCGGCGTTGCCTATGACCAGCAGCGCGATACCGCGAAGGCGCGCATGGCGTATGAGCGTGCGCTGCAGATCAAGCCGAACGATCCGGCGGTCCTCAACAACTATGCCCTTTCGCGCGTTGCGGCGGGCGACCTCGACGGCGCCAAGCGCATGATCGCGCAGGCTGCGGCGACGCCGGGTGCCAATCCCAAGATCGCCGGCAACGTGACGATGATCGCGTCGCTGACGCCGGTTGGCGGTGCGACGACGAACGTCGCCTACAACCCGCCGCCGGCCAGATTGCCGGCCAACGCGACCGTGCAGCGCGTGCCGACAGATCCGAAGGCCGGCCCGGTGGCCGTTGCCCGCGCCGGCGACAACCGCCCGGTGACGAGCGCGCCGCGTCAGTTGGCGGCCGAGCAGGCAAAGAAGCCCGCGGCCCCAGCCAAAAAGAAGGACGCGACGCCGTCCCTTCGCATGACGGCCGACGCCAGTTCGCCGTGAGCGAAGCAGACAGTTCTAAAAGCAAAAGGCCCGGGTGATCCCCGGGCCTTTTCTTTTGCCTGTTCGCGATGCCGATACTTCGCGCGATGAAAGCAGCGCCTTAGTGGTGCTGCATCATGTGCATGACCTTCATGATGGCCGGGCCCATGATGACGACGAAGAGGCACGGCAGGAAGAACACGATCATCGGAACCGTGAGCTTCGCCGGCAGAGAGGCGGCCTTCTTTTCCGCTTCCATCATGCGCATTTCGCGATTTTCCTGCGCCGAGACACGCAGCGCGCCGCCGAGAGGGGTACCGTATTTTTCCGCCTGGTTGAGCGCGGCCGCGACGCCTTTGACGCCCTGATGGCCGCAGCGCTTGGCGAGGTTCTCGAACGCAACACGGCGTTCGGGGAGATAGGAGAGTTCGGCGGTGGTGAGACCGAGCTCTTCGGCGAGCTCCGCCGACTGCGTACCGATCTCGGTCGCAACGCGGGTGAAGGCTGCCTCGATCGACATGCCTGATTCGACGCAGATCAGCAGAAGATCGAGCGCATCCGGGAACGCCTGCATGATCGATTGCTGACGGCGCGAGATCATGTTCGAGACGAAAAGGTCCGGCAGATAGAAGCCGGCGACCGCGACGCCGACGGCGGCGCCGAACTTGGTCAGGCCCGTCCAGTGGAAATGCGTCATCGCGAAGAGGTAGATGAGCGCCGCCGCGAACATGATGAACGGCATCACGAAGCGGAAGAACATGAAGGTGTAGACCGGCCCCTGACCGCGGAAGCCCGCCTGGGTGAGCTTGTCGCGCGTGTCGGCGGATTCAAGAATATTCGAGAGCTTCAGCTGCTCGATGGTCTGTTTCATGAAGCCGATCGGCGTCGAGCGAATCGAACCGCGCTTGTTCAGCGCCTCGTGGTGGCGCTGGCGCAACTCTTCGCGACGCACCGACACGGCCTTCATACGTTTGTCGAGCGTGTTGCGCTCCAGCATCGGCAGGCCGATCGTCACGATTGCCGCGAACGCCAGGATCGCCGCGATCGCGGTCGCAACGAAGCTCTTGTCGAAGAGGACGCTGAAAATGCCGACGTCAAGCATTGGTCATCTCCCTCAATGCTTGAAGTTGATCATCTTGCGCATGACCATGATGCCCATGCTCATCCAGACGGCGCATGCGAGCAGCATTAGGTTGCCGAGATGCTCGGTGAACAGCAGCATGATGTAATCCGGGGTCGTCACGTAGACGACGCCCATCACGCCCGGTGGCAGCGAACCGATGATCGCCGCGGAGGCTTTTGCTTCCGACGACATCGCCTTGATCTTGCCCTGTAGGCGCTTGCGTTCGCGCAGCACGCCCGCGAGGTTGGACAGTGCTTCGGAGAGGTTGCCGCCCGACTTCTGCTGGATCGTCATCACGATCGAGAAGAACGCGACCTCCGGGGTCGGCATGTTGTCGTACATTTTCTTGAGCGCCTGATCGAGCGTCACGCCGACCCGCATGCTCTCGTTGAGCAGGAAGAATTCCGAGCCGACCGGATCGGGGATTTCCTTCGCGACGATCTTGAGCGCTTCGTTGGTCGGCAGGCCTGATTTGACCGAACGCACGATCACGTCGATGGCGTTGGCGAATTCGGTGGTGAACTGCTTCATGCGGCGCGCGATCAGGAAATTCAGCACCCAGCGCGGCAGACCGATGGCCATGCCGAAAGTCGCCAGCACGATGACGAGCGGCGCCTGCTTGGTGATGAAGCACGCGAGCGCTACCACGACGCCGAGAACGGCGCAACCGATCCAGTAGGTCTGCGGTGTGAAGTCGAAGCCCGCCTGGTTGATGCGCTTGCGCAGCGACGGCTTCTTCTTGTTTTCCTTCTGCTGCTTCTCGATTTCCTTGAGCAGCTGATTGACGTTCTTGCGCTTGGCCGCCTGGTTCGCGTCGTTATTACCGCCGCGAACATTCAGACCGGCCGCCGGCGCCTTGGCGATCGCATCGACGCGGCGTTGGGCCGAGCCGCCGCCGCTGAAGGCCAGATAAGCGCCCCCCAGCGCCAGAACCACCAGCACCGCACTCATACCATAGAGCACATCGGGGGACATTAAGCCGGGCCTCCCTTAGCCTTGCGCCTGATCGAGCGCCTCGGCGAGATCACGTTCCATGCCGTAGTAGCGGGCACGCTCCCAGAAAGCGGGACGCACGATGCCGGTGCCGACATGCTTGCCGCGGATGCGGCCGGTTTCGTCTTCACCCTCGATCTCATAGGTCACGAGATCCTGGGTGATGACGACGTCGCCTTCCGAACCGATCACCTCGGTGATGCGGGTGATGCGGCGCGAGCCGTCGCGCATACGTTCGGCCTGCACGATGACGTCGATCGAGGCAACGATCATTTCGCGGATGGTCTTCATCGGCAGCGAGAAGCCGCCCATGGTGATCATCGATTCCAGACGCGACATGGCTTCGCGCGGGCTGTTGGCGTGGAGCGTGCCCATCGAGCCGTCGTGGCCGGTGTTCATGGCCTGAAGCAGATCGAATGCTTCAGGTCCGCGCACTTCGCCGACGATGATCCGCTCGGGACGCATACGCAGACAGTTTCTGACCAGATCGCGCATCGTGATCATGCCCTGGCCTTCGAGGTTGGCCGGGCGCGTTTCGAGGCGCACCACATGCGGCTGCTGCAGCTGAAGTTCAGCCGCGTCTTCGCAGGTGATGATGCGTTCTTCGATGTCGATGAAGGCGGTCAACGTGTTGAGCAGGGTGGTCTTGCCGGAACCGGTACCACCGGAGATCAGCACGTTACAGCGCGAGCGGCCGATGATCTGGAGAACCTTGGCGCCAGCTTCGCTGATCGAGCCGAAGCGGACGAGGTCGTCGAGCTTCAGCTTGTCCTTCTTGAACTTACGAATGGTGAGCGTGGGACCGTCCAGCGCCAGCGGCGGGGCGATCACGTTCACACGAGAGCCGTCGAGCAGGCGCGCGTCGCAAATCGGCGAGCTTTCGTCGACGCGGCGGCCGACCTGGCTCACGATGCGCTGACAGATGTTCATCAGCTGCGAGTTGTCGCGGAAGCGGATGTTGGTCAGCTGCACCTTGCCGGCGACTTCGATGAAAACGCGGTTGGCGCCGTTGACCATGATGTCGGCGATGTCGTCACGGGCCAGCAGCGGCTCGAGCGGACCGTAGCCGAGGACGTCGTTGCAGATGTCCTGGAGCAGGGCTTCCTGCTCCGCAATCGACATAACAACGGCTTTGATCGAGATGATCTCGTTGACGATGTCGCGGATTTCTTCGCGCGCCGAATCCGGATCGAGCTGGGCGAGCTGCGCCAGATCGATCGTATCGATCAGGGCCGAGAAGATCGTCTGCTTGATCTGGTAGTAGTCATCGGTGCGCGTGTCGATGATCGCCGTCTTCGGCGGCGCGGATTTCTCCGGACGCGCGGCTGCAGCCGCTTTGCCAGCGGCCGGCTTTGCTGGAGCAGGCGCAGCCGCTTTCGGCGGCAGCTCCGTGGTGGCTGCCGGCGGCGGTGCTGCGGCATCAGCCTTCAGCTCGACCCGAGGCGGCCGTGGTGCTTCCGCAGTTGCGGTTCCGGATCGTTTCCCGAACATGGCTTATGCCCGCTTGAGCCCCTTGAGGAGCGAGAACAAAGGACCTTTGCCGGCTTCGATCTGCGGCACGCGGCCGGTGACGATCTCTGCGAGCTTGCGAATGCTGTCCGACACCGGCGACTTCGGCTGGACTTCGATGACCATCTGGCCGTTGTTGGCGGCGGTTCCGAAGAGCGCCGGGTCGAACGGGATGATGAGCGACGGTTCGACGCCCATGGTGGCAGCGAAATCCTTGGCCGGAATTTCGGGACGCTTCGGCACGCCCATCTGGTTCAGCACCAGCTTCGGCGGCGCGTCGTTGGCGCGGGCCGCTTTCAGGATGTCGAACATGTTCTTCGCGTTGCGCAGCGAGGACAGATCCGGCGTCGCCACGATCACGATCTCGTCGCAGCCGAGCAGCGTCTGACGAATCCAAGGCGTCCAGGTCGGCGGCAGGTCGAGCACCACGCAGGGTGTCGAGGAGCGAACGACATCGATCACCGCTTCGTAAGCGTCGTGCGCGGCGTCGTAGTCGCGCTCGAGCGCGGCAGGCGCCGTGAACAGCGAGAGATGCTCGCCTCGCTTCAGCAGCAGACGGTCGAGCAGCACGTCATCGAGGCGTTCTGGCGCCGCGAGCGCGTCGGCCACGCCCTGCCCCGTTTCCTCGTTGAAGTTGAGCCCGGCGGTGCCATGCGGCAGATCGAGGTCAATGATCGTGGTATTGATCTTCAAGCCCTCGGCCACACACCAGCCGGTGTTGTGCGCGAGCGTCGAGGCGCCGACGCCACCGCGGGCGCTGACGAACGCAACGACACGGCCGATCGGGGCAGCATCGGGGTCGAGATAGAGACCCGAGATGACTTCGATCAGGTGCAGTGGGTTGATCGGCGCCACGAGATACTCGGACGCACCGCGGCGCATCAGCTCGCGATAGAGCTCCACGTCGTTGACGCGGCCGATCACCACGACCTTGGTCGAGGGATCGCAGACTTCGGCGAGACGGTCGAGCTCTTCGAGCGCGGTCTGGCCCTGAAGCCGGGTTTCCACGATTAGCAGGTTCGGCGTGACCTGGCCGGTGTAGTGCTCGATCGCGGCCTGCAAGCCGCCAAGCTGCACCTGCAGATGCGCCTTCGACAGGCGGCGATCCGCGCCGGCCCGCTGCAACGCGGCGCCCGTGTCGGGGAATTCGCAGAATGCATGGATGGAGATGCGCGGAACCGGCCGCTCATGCGGTGCGGCGCCGAAGGGTTCGCTGACTTGTTCTTTCATCTTTGAACCGTTGGTTAGTGGCCAATATCGGACGAGGAGCCGGACTGTTCATTCGGGATGTCCGACTTCCGCTTATCGGCCGTGTGGACTTCACCCTTGCCGTAGTGACCCAGGACCGTCGTGCGACGGTTGGTGCTGGGATCGCCCATGCCGCGTGGCTGGATCAGGTCGCGCGGGTCGGCGACCATGGCCGCGAGATTGTGCTGGTTGGCGCAGCCGAAGCTCGGCATCGGCTGGTTGTCCCAGGTGCGCGCGAGATCTTCGTTCCACTTGTCGCCGTCGCAGTTGGCGACGTGCGCCGCATAGCCGATGAAGCCGAGCTCGACACGCTCGTCACCGTCCGGGGCGCGGGTGCCGACCAGGACGCGGGTGCGCGGCACGCCCATGCTGGCGAGGCGCTCACCGAAGTAGCTGATCGCAGCGTTGGCGTAATTGCCGGCCGGCACCGTCACGCTGAGCGCGCCGTTGCCGTGATCGAGATAGTCGCCGACGAAGGCGTCGAACTTCGCCGCGTCATCCGGCATCAGGCCGGCGTTGGACACGGAGAAGGGGAACCGCACCGACTGGTATTGCGGATCGACCGTGATCGGATGGTTCTGCTCCGGATCCGGAACGCGGAAGCCCGGATCGTTGGGCGACGCGCACGAGCTTGCGAGAAGCACGGCAGCCAGAGAAGCGATACGCAGGATGTCTTTCATGATCGTCATCCTTTACTGAACGATGTAACCGACGGATGCGTTGGCCGCGGATTTCACGGCGGGATCGCGCTTGTAGATGGAGTTGATGCGGCCCATCAGGATCGTCTCCGCATCGCCCGGCGGCACGAAGCCATCGCCCGGCGAGGCCAGCTTGGTGGCCGAAGTCGGATTGACCAGATAAGCGCTGATCAGCACGACGAGCTCGGTCTCGTTGTTCTGAAAGTCGCGGCTACGGAACAGAGCACCGAGGATCGGCATCGAGCCGAGACCCGGAAACTGGTCGAGCACCTGCTTGGTGGTGTGCTGCATCAGGCCGGCGATCGCGAATGATCCGCCTGAGGGGAGCTCCACCGTCGTTTCTGCGCGACGAACGGTGAGCGCCGGAATGGTCAGGCCCTGTACGGCCGTTATACTGCCATCGGTGTTCGTTACGGTACCGCCGCCGAGGGTGAACGAGCCGGCATTGCTGAGTTCGCTCACTTCGGTAGAGACCTGCAGAGAGATGCGGCCTTCCGAGAGCACGACGGGCGTGAAGGAGAGACCGACGCCGAACTGCTTGAATTGCACCGTCACGTTGCCATCGCGGTCGCGCGACGCCGGAACCGGGAATTCACCACCAGCGAGGAATTTGGCAGTCTCGCCGGAGACGGCAGTCAGGTTCGGTTCCGCGAGCGTATGCACCAGGCCGATCTCTTCGAGAGCCTTGAGCTGGCCTTCGACGTTGTTCGGGTGAATCACGCAGGTGCCGCCGGACAGCGGGTTCGCACCGCTGGTACAGACCTGGCCGGCCTGCAGACCCGACAGATCGCTAAGCGCGCGGCCCACAAGACCGAACTGGTTGCCGGTCGAAGCGGCGATCGGAACGCCACCCGCGATAGCCGCCGTCGCGATATTGATGCCGAACTGCTTGGCGACTGTGCGGGTCATTTCCGCGACACGCACCTTGAGCATGACCTGCTCATGCGCCTTGATCGAGATCATGTTGACGACCTTCTTGTCGTCATCGACGAAGCGGTTGGCGATTTCCTGGGCGCGGGCCGCGTCCTGCGCGCTCGATACGGTTCCAGTGAGGACAACGCCGTCATTGGCGCCGGTTACGTGGATGTCGGTGTCGGGTAGGCTCTGGCGGATCAGCGAAGAGAGGTCGGAGAGATCGCGCTGCACGGCGATTTCGATCGCCAGCACCTGGCGGCCCTGGCCGTCGAAGAAAAACGCGTTGGTCGTGCCGGACTGCATGCCCAGCAGGAAGATGCGGCGC
>DATAHD010000450.1:0-16589 GCA_036263395.1 Rhizomicrobium sp.
TTTTGGAAAGTTATGGGGTATGGGATGCGCGCTGTTGGTGTACCTGCGTAAGGGCTGTTTCGTTGACACATCAAGAACCTGCCGCGACCGAACCGTCGGCGGCGCATTGGATTTCCGTTCTCAGCAAGTACCGCGACCCGAATGTGGCGCGGAGCACGTTTGAGATTGTCGTTACGGCGGTGCCGTTCGTCGCGTTGTGGCTGCTGATCTGGGCGGCGTGGGAGTTCGGGTTCGGCTGGCTGTCGCTGTTGCTGTCGCTGCCGGCCGCCGGGTTCCTCCTGCGGCTTTTCATGATCCAGCACGATTGCGGTCATGGCTCCTTCTTCAAGAACCGGCAGGCCAACGACTGGGTCGGCCGTGTGATCGGGGTTCTGACCCTCACGCCCTACGATGCGTGGAAGCGCGCCCACAACATCCATCACGGCACCAGCGGCAACCTCGACAAGCGCGGTGTCGGCGACCTCGATACGCTGACGGTGCGCGAGTATGAGGCACTGCCGTGGCTGGGGCGGATGCGCTACCGCCTCTATCGCAATCCGCTGGTGCTGTTCGGCATCGGCCCTATCTACATGTTCGTGCTGCGCCACCGCCTGCCGCTCGGCGATACCATCCGCCACTGGCGCGCGTGGATCAGTCCGATGGCGACCAATCTTGCGCTGGCCGCAGTGATCGTCGCGCTGATGTATGTCGTCGGCGTGAAAGCATTCCTGCTGACGCAGATCCCGATCACGCTGATCGCCGGCTCCATCGGCATCTGGCTGTTCTTCATCCAGCACCAGTTCGACGAGACGTTCTGGGCGCAAAGCGAGAGCTGGAACATTCACGACGCGGCGCTGCGCGGCAGCTCCTATTATGTCATGCCAAAGCCGCTGGCGTGGATCACCGCGCATATCGGCATCCACCACGTCCATCATCTCTACGCGCGCATTCCGTTTTACCGGCTGCCGCAGGTGATGCGCGAGCAAGTGCGGCTGGCGCAGGCGAGCCGCGTCAATCTGCTGGAAAGCTTCGCCTGCGCACGCCTCGCGCTGTGGGACGAGGCGCAGACCAAGCTGGTCTCGTTCCGCGAAGCGCGCCGCCTGCGGAAGCAAGCCGCTTAAGCCTGCGGCGCGGCGCCGAACAGCAGCGAGCCCGGCATCAGCTTCACTTTCAGGACGGCGCCATCGGTCGCCTCTACGACCAGCGAGTCGCCCGCGATCGGGGCGGAGCCGTCGATCACGATCGCGCTCCACTGCGTGTCGTCCACCAGCACCGCACCACGGCCGCTCACGAAGTTCGCCGCCGCCTTTACGATGCGGCCGACATACTGATCGCTGCGCCGGTTGAGCGTCGGATGGACCGTGTAATCGACCTGGCCCCACGGTGAGCGTTTCCAGGCGTACGTGGCCGCGAGCGAAAAGACCGCGAACAGGAAGACGCTCAACCGTCCATCCATGCCCGGCAGGAAGAAGGTCAGCACACCGACCAGGATCGCGCCGATCCCCGGCCAGAGCAGATACTGCGTGGTGCTGATCATCTCGAGCGCGATCAGAACGGCGCCGAGCGCCCACCAATGCCACGCCGGCTGCGTATTCATAAATTCCGTGACGTATTCCATGGCCCTCTAGCTCCGCGGGACGTTCGGGACCGGCGGGAGACCGCCGCTGCGCCGCGCCGTCGAGTCGTTCTGACTGTGGGTGTTGAGGAGTGCTTCCTTCGCCAGCTCGCTAATGCCGGCCAGGGTGCCGAGCATGCCGCTCGCTTCCATCGGCAGCACGACGAACTTCTGGTTCGGCGCGGCGGCGAGTTCGGCAAACGCCTCGATGTATTTCTGGCCGAGGAAGTAGTTCAGCGCATTGACGTTGCCCGACGAGATCGCGTCGGAGACCATCTGTGTCGCCTTCGCTTCGGCCTGTGCCGAACGCTCGCGCGCCTCGGCATCGCGGAAGGCGGCTTCCTTGCGGCCTTCCGCCGACAGGATGGCCGCCTGCTTCTCGCCCTCGGCGCGCAGGATCGCGGCCTGCTTTTCACCGTCGGCGGTTGTCACTTCCGCGCGGCGGTCACGCTCGGCCTTCATCTGCCGCGCCATCGAGGCGGTGATGTCGGTCGGCGGCGACAGGTCCTTGATCTCGATACGCGTGACCTTGACGCCCCACGGGCTGGTCGCCTGATCGACGACCGACAGCAGGCGCTGGTTGATCTCGTCGCGCTTCGACAGCACCTCGTCGAGGTCCATCGCGCCGATCACGGTACGCGCGTTGGTGAGGCACAGATTGACGATACCGGCCTGCAGGTTGCCGACCTCATAGGCCGCGCGCTTGGCGTCGACCACCAGGTAGAACGCGATGGCATCCGAGGTGACGGTGGCGTTGTCCTTGGTGATCACCACCTGACTTGGGATCGCCAGCACCTCTTCCATCATCGACAGCTTGCGGCCGATGCGGTCGAAGAACGGCACGATGAAATTCAGGCCCGGCGTCAGGGTGTGGGTGTAGCGGCCGAAGCGCTCCACCGTCCATTGCCGGCCCTGCGGCACGCTTTTCACGCCGGCGAAGATCACGACCAGCGCAAAGAAGACCGCGGCGAATACAAAAATTGTGGCGGCGTCCATTCGTCCCCTCCCTCGGGCGTTCGCCGGTTCTCCCGGCGCGCCCGTACTAGACGGACAAAATATGGCCCCGCCAAGTCGGGGTTGAAGTCCTTGAAAGGGGCGGCTTTTGCACTATCCGGGGTTGCCGCCGAATCAGACTTTCGCGAAAGTAAACATCAGGCGGGGTGGGCGATTCGAACTGGAGATTCAAGATGATGCTTGGCCGGACCTTTGCCGCCGCCTGCGCCCTGGTGTCGGCGCTGATCGTTTCCCCTGCCCTTGCCGATGACGACGACGGCTACAGCCAGCCCGAAATCGTGAAGGCGGCGTCCGACTTCTTCGGCACCACGACCGAAGCCACCGCCAAGGCGGTGCAGCGCATTTTCGAGGACAACGGCACACCCGACGCCTACATCAAGGGCGAAGAAGGCTCCGGCGCCATCGTGGTCGGCGTGCGCTACGGCTCCGGCTATCTTATCCGCAAAGACCACGAGCCGCTGCAGGTGTTCTGGAAAGGCCCGTCGGTCGGCTTCGACTTCGGCGGCAACGCGTCGAAGGTGTTCACGCTCGTCTACAATCTGAAAGAGGACCACCGCCTGTTTCAGCGCTACCCGGGTGTCGAGGGCCAGATCTATTTCATCGCCGGTATCGGCGTGAACTACGAACGCAATGGCGGCGTGACGCTTGCGCCGATGCGCACCGGCGTTGGCCTGCGCGCCGGCGTCAACGCGCAGTACCAGGTCTACACCGAAGAACGCGACTGGTTTCCGCTTTAATTCTGGTCGCGCAATTTATCCGAAAACCGCTTCACACTTTTCGGATTGCGCTCCCTACGGCGTAGCGGTCGCGGGTTCGCGATCGCTGACGCCGCCCGCCGGATGCGGCAGGTACAGCAGCAGCATGGCCGCGACATAGATCGACGAGAACGTACCGACCAGGATGCCGAACAGGATCGCGGCGGTGAACTCGAACAAGGTCGGGCCGCCCCAGATCAGGATCGGGATGATCGACGTGGACGTCGCGACCGAAGTTAAGATCGTTCGCGTCATCATCTGATTGGTCGAAAGATTGATCAGATCGGGCAGTGGCATTCGCTTGAACTTTCGCCGGTTCTCGCGAATTCGGTCGAACACGACGACCGTGTCGTTGATGGAGTAACCCGCCAGTGTCAGCAACGCGGCGACCGACGTGAGCGTGAAGTCGAGATGTAAGAGCGAGAACATGCCGGCCGTGACCAGCACGTCGTGGCCGGTCGCGAGCGCCGCGCTTATGCCGTATTGCCACTCGAACCGAAGCGACACGTAAGCCGCGATCGCGACGATCGCGAGAAGGGTCGCGTAAACGCCGGCATGGAACAGTTCGCCCGACACCTTCGGGCCGACGACGTCGGCCTGGCGGAATTCATAGCCGCTGCCAAGCTTCTTCTTGATCGTGTCCGAAACCGTCTGCTCCGGATAGCGCGCATCCGGCTGCACACGGATGTTCACGCAGGAATTCTTCGGCGTGTCGCAGGCACCGCCGCCGATGTACTGCAAGCCCGCTTCCTTGAAGCCGAGGCTGTCGATCTCCCTGCGCATATCTTCGAGCTGGATCTCGTGCGCCGCCTTCACCTGCTGCGAGACACCACCGGTGAAATCGATGCCGAGGTTGAAGCCGTGGATCGCGATCGAAACGATCGACGCGATCAGCAGCAACCCGTCGATGGCGAACGCGATGTAGCGCAGGCCGACGAAGTTGATTTTGGTGGCTTCCGGCAAAAAACGAAGAATGGGCATCGGGTCAATCTTTACGGTGCGGCAGACACTTAGCCGAGAAAGGCAGGGCCAAACAAGCTGCGCTGTGGCAGACTGGATTTAGTCAAAACACGGGAGGAATCCAGCCATGTCCATCGCACCGAGCGACTTCATCCATACGAAATACGAGATCGCGAACCATATCTGCACCATCACCCTGAACCGGCCGGAGCGGCGCAACGCCCTCAATCCGCGCGCTTATGCCGAGATCGAGGCCGCTTTTGTTGCCGCAACGGCGGACGACAATGTTCGCTGCGTCGTGGTGACCGGCGCCGATCCGTCCTTCTGCTCCGGCGAGGACGTGAAGGAGATGATGACCGGCGAGGCGCGGCCAGCCGACGCAGGCCCGCGCGAACCGCGCCCGACCCCGGCCGCCATGGCGGCGCTCGACTGCACCAAGCCGGTGATCGCGGCGGTGAACGGCACGGCCGTCGGCTGGGGCATGGAACTGGCGCTCTACGCCGATATCCGCATCGCGAGCGAGAACGCGAAGTTCGCCGAGCTGTTCGTGAAGCGCGGCCTGGTGCCGGACGTCGGCGGCTTCTACCGCCTGCCCTCGCTCGTCGGTACCGCGAAGGCGGCGGAGCTGATGCTGACGGGCGATGTGATCGACGGACGTGAGGCGGAGCGCATCGGGCTGGTGTCCGAGTGTGTGCCGCATGGCGAACTGATGGGCCGCGCGATGACGCTGGCCGGCAAGATCGCGAGCAATCCGCCGCTGGCGACGAAGGCGATCAAGGAAGGCGTGCGCAAATATGCGGGCGGCGATGCGCGCGAGATCGGTACGTGGGCGATCGCGCAGATTTATCGCCTGTTCCAGACGGAAGATCACCGCGAAGGGGTGAAGAGCTTCTTGGAAAAGCGCGAGCCTGTGTTCAAGGGGCGGTGATTAACCGGCCCAACTTACCTTGTCGGGCAACTCACCGCGCTCCCAGGCTTGCGTGATCTTGTGTAACGCCTTGAGGAAGATGTGTCCGTGCTGCTCTTCCTGAGCAAGGTTCACGCTCATCACGTATCTAGTGATGCGATCAATAGTGAAGGTTCCAGATTGGCCTTCGTGCTCATAGACAAAGTCAGCGAGAGATGCCCTCTCGCTGACTTTGAAAACAGAGACAATTCCAAAACCCATCTGATACTCCGCGCCTCCGCGTGAAGGCCTCCTTACTTCGGTGCCAACCGCGTCGGCACCGAAGCCAGACAGATATCCAGCACAGGCGCTGGTTGGCGGACATAGAAACCCGGCGCCGGGTTGATGCGGTCGTTTTTCCACTTGGCGAAGGCCGGGCCTTCGGTGCGCATGACTTGATAGTGCGGACGCGCCGCCTCCGGTATATCGGACACCATGCGCACCGATTTGATCGCGTCGCGCTTCGACAGGTCGGCGATCACGCCACTGTCTACTGCCGGGTCGCCGCGGTTTAGTTTCTGCAGGTATTGCTGGCCCGACAGCACGCGGCCGAAGGCGGTGAGGTTGCGGTCCAGACGGCGCGGCGCCTGGCCGATCACGATGTAGAACTCGGTCGATGCGGTGTCGGGATCGTTGTCGCGCGCCCAGGCGAGCGTGCCGGGGCAATGGATGATCCACTCCTTGCCCTCTTTCGGATCCTGCCCGACCGGGAAGCCGTTGGCGTGGCCGATCACCGGCGCGAAGAGATCGGCGTTGTCGACCTTCGTGAACGTCACGTCGGGACCGATGGGACGATCGAACTCCGCTTTCAGCGGTGGCCATGCTTTATTCCGGTCGTCGTTGCCCGTTGCACCGCCCGTCGCGGCCGTGCCTTCGCCGATGCCGCCTTGCGCCACGAAGCCGTCGATCACGCGATAGAA
The DNA here is from genome assembly GCA_036263395.1 of Rhizomicrobium sp. Lineage (GTDB taxonomy): Bacteria > Pseudomonadota > Alphaproteobacteria > Micropepsales > Micropepsaceae > Rhizomicrobium. The sequence goes on from DATAHD010000450.1 coordinate 6,190, forward strand.
CGACTGGCCGTCATAGAAGTGCGCGCGCGTCAGCGCCTTGAAGCGCTCCACTGCTTTCGGTGCGAAGGCCGGATAGAGCTCGAGCACTGTTTGGCCATACTGGGTGTCGATCAGCACAAGATTGTCGGGATCGACATCGCGCCAGTCCGACGCCGTGTTGTCGGCGGCGAGTGCCGAGGCGGTGAACAGCGACAGCGCGACGGCAAGAACAGTCTTCTTCATGCATTTTCCTTTTGCCCGAGCAACGCAGCGAGCGCCGCGTCCGCTTCGATGGCGACGGCGCGGGCCGCGAGGCGGCTTTCGATGACGAGATTGAATGCGCCGGTGATGAACGCGATGAAACCGGCAAAACCGACCGCCGCGGCGCCGAGCACCACGGCGTCGAATATCTGTGCGTTCTGGATTTCGGAGACGACGGCACCGGCGATGGATGCGAGCGTGCCGAGCGCGAACATGCCGGCCGCGAAGTAGAAGCACTGCATCGCACGCGCGATCAGATCGACGCGGCGATGGGCCAGACGAATTTCGGCGATGCGATCCTCACCCGGCAAGGTGTCGCCCTGCAGCGACAGCGCCCGCGCCCGGTCGATGGCGCGGGCGAAGCGGTTGGCCGTCGACATGATGAAGACGCTGGAGGCATTGGTGAGGAGTGCCGGGCCGCCAACATACGAAAGGACAACAAAGGGGTTTGTGGCCGCCATGGATATTCACCATCTGGCACGATGTTCGTGCAAATCCACCATGCCCGCCCAATTCCGCGGCGGCAACGCCCTTGACCTTCCCCGCCTCGACACCCGAAAATTAGAACACGTTACGCAATTGGCGACCGCCCGGCAGAGGCGGCGCCGCGAGGAGAGCGCCGCATGTACACCCTGCCCCATCAGTGCGAATTCCTGTCCGACGAATGGCTGACCGAAGCCAAGCGCTACCTCGAACGCGAAGTCGCGATGCGGAAAGACCGGCTGGGCGATACGCCGTTTTCGCTGAGCGAGAAGTTCACCGATACGCCGCCGCATATGGGCTGTCCCGGCGACACGATCTGCTGGAGCATGGCGTATGACGGCGCCAACGTCTGTGTGATGCGCGAGTTCAACGCCGATGCCTGTCTGGTGGTCGAAGGCGACTACGAGAGCGGTGTCATGGCGGCGCAGCATGTCGGCATCCTGGCGCCGGGTGGCATGAAGCACATGAACCGCGAGATCGCGAACATGTGCGGCAAGGACGCGATCCGCGTGCGCGGCGCGCTGCCCCATGCGGCGGCGAACGAATTGCTCCTCGCGTTCCACGATCATATGGGCCGCCGCACGGTGGAAAATCCCGACCTGATGCATCGCGCTTCGCGGCAGGGCCTGTTCGGCAAGATTCAGGAGATGGAGGAGCAAGGCTACACCGTGCTCGAACGCGCCATCTCGCCGGAGTTTGCGGATGAGATCCGCGAGGCGACGTTGCGCGCGCTGCTGCCGCATCAGACATTCTCGCTGCAATGGATGCTCTATCACGGCCGCGAGTTCGAACGTCTGGCGCAGCATCCGCTGTTGATGACGCTGATCGACGCCTCGCTGGGGCGTGGCGCGGTGATCGCGTCGCTGAGTTCGATCAAGAAAGGTCCGGGGCCGGGCGTGATCCCGATGCACACCGACTATGCGCATGTGCCGGAGCCCTATCCGGAGTTCGCGCTGACCGGTGTCGGCGTGTGGGCGCTGGAAGACTGGACGGTCGAGTCGGGGCCGACGTGGATCGTGCCGGGCAGCCACAAGCTGCGCCGCCCGCCGCGGCCCGGCGAAGGCCACAACAGCGGCGTGCCGATCGTGATGCCGAAAGGCTCCGTCGTGTTCTTCACGCATGGCGTCTGGCACTGGCAGGGCGACCGCACCCAGCAGGACGATCGCGTGACGCTGCACATGCACTTCAACCGCGGAATTCTGCGCAGCCTCGAGCCGAAGAAAGTCGATCCCCAGATGTTGCACAGGAATTCGCCGCGGCTGGGTGAGATGCTGGGTGAGGACGACTGGTTCGACAAGATGTCCGGTATCGGCCGCGATCACCTCCGCTTCGCGCATATGCAGAAGCTGCATGCGTTCAACGATGCGCAGAAAAAGAAAATCCTTGCCGCCGCGCCGCAGAGCAACGGCGAGAACGCCGAGAAGCCGGCGAGTTCGGATGCGCAGGCGCTGATGAACTACATGACCGAGCGGTTTGCGCGGCTGGAACGCTCCCTGGAGAAGATCGGCGGCCACGCCTAGCTCACCGTGTTGTGAGACCGCTGCGAAACCCGCCGGGATAGACTGCTTTCGTCTTCCCGGGGGATTTCGCATGCGTCTCGCCATCGTCACCGCTTCGCTCGTCCTTGCCGCTGCACCGGCGCTGGCCGCCGCGCCGCCGCCGAAAGCGTGCACGGCCGCGCAAAATCGCCAGCTCGATTTCTGGGTCGGCAAGTGGGACGTCTATGCCAAAGCGGCGCCGGACAAGCTGGTGGCGCACAGCCTGATCGAATCCAAATGGGACGGCTGCGCGGTGCGCGAGAACTGGATGCCGCTCACCAATGCCGGTGGCGGCAGCATCAGCAGCTATGACCCCATCACGAAGAACTGGCGGCAGTTCTGGGCCGACGCGCAGGGCGGCTCGGCGCTGTTCAATGGCGGCTTCGACGGCAAGTCGATGGTGCTGACCGGTGTGTGGCCGCAGCCGGGTCATCCCAAACAGATGACGCGCATGTCCTATACGCGGCTCGCCGACGGCAGCGTCGAGCAGCTGGGCGTGACGTCGGATGATAACGGCAAGACGTGGCAGCCGAGCTTCGACTTTATCTATCGCAAGGCGAAGTGAGCCTTAGCCCGGGATCGGCCCTGCGAGGATCGCGGGCACCAGTGCCGCCAGCACCAGCATGCCCGGCAGCGAGGTGGCGAAGCGGCCACGGCTGAGCAGCAGCACAACGGCCGCGAACGTCACGAGCCCGCCAAGCATCACGCCCCAGACGCGGGTAATCGGTTCGGTAAGGAAGAGCGCCGCGAGCAGGTTGATGACCGCGCTCACGCGATAGAATTTTCCCGGAAAGCCCCAGCGCGCGTAAGCCTCCTGCACGAAGGCCGGTCCCCAGAAGTGAACCGCCGCGCTGATCGCGAAGAGCGCAGCGAGGATAAGGGCATCGATGTTGGCGAAGGCGTGCATGGACATACTACGAAGACGTTTGAGAGCCGGACCACCCGACAGCCGGGAGTGTGGGTGAGATATGTCTGCCGGTTTGCAAAACAAGCGCCCGGCCCGGCGCGCCACGCATACCCCGCCGCTGGTCGCGGAATGCCCCAATGCAAACCGGGTTATGATGCCCAGGAAAGAGGCCGATTACTGCCGTTCGAATGCGGCCAGCGCCTGCTTCAGCTCCTGAAGCAAAGGCCCGGCCTCGGCGGCGGTGTGCGCCGTCGCATCCAGCTTGTCGGCCACCGCCGCGATGTCGTCGGCGGCAAACTGGGCTGCCAGACCGGACAGGCGATGGGCTTTGACGCGCAGCGCGGGAAGGTTCACGCCCGGATCGGCCACGATGTCCCGCGCCATGATCGCGATCTGATCGCGCGCCTCGCGGCTCAGCTGTTCGAAGGTATCGACGGGCTCGTTCGGCGCGTGTGAAAAGCCGAGCGTGCTCACGATCGCGGCGCGCAATTCGTCGCCGGTGACCGGCTTGCGCAAGGTCGCAATCGCACCAGCTTCGAGCGACTTCTCTTTTGTCGCCGGGAGCGCAGACGCTGTGAGCACGATCACCGGCGTTGTGCTGCCGGAATCGCGCAGGCGGCGCAGCACCTCCAGCCCGTCCATGTCGGGCAGACCGAGATCGAGGAAGATCAGGTCGAAGCGCGATCGCAGGCAGAGATCGATGGCCTCCGCTCCGCTCGCCGCCTCGGCCACATCGTGCCCATCGCGCTTGAGCATCGCCGCGACGACCCGGCGGTTGAGCGCGACGTCCTCCACCAGCAGCAATCGCTTCGCGGGCACCGCGGATGCCGGCAGCACAATCGCCGCCGGGTTCGCGGGTACCGCGAGGAATGTCAGGCGGAAGCGTGCACCATGCGGCGCGAGATTTTCGACGACCAGCTCGCCTTCCATCCGCTCCGCGATACGCCGGGACAATGCGAGGCCAAGGCCGAGGCCGCCGCCGCTGCTGCGCCCGCCGCGTTCGAACGGTTCGAACAGCCGCGCCAGATCGGCTTCGCGGATTCCGGGGCCGGTGTCTTCGACGGCGATGCTGAACCGCACGCGGCCACCGGCGAGCGACACCACTTCGGCTTTCACCGCGATGTTGCCGCGTTCGACATACTTCACCGCGTTGGAGAGCAGATTGCGCACGATCTGGCGCAGGCGCGATGCATCGACCGAATACCAGCCTTCCGAGGATGGCTCCGTCGTCAATGCAAAGTCCAACCCCTTCGCCCGCGCGAGCGCCGAGAATGCCGCGCCCTCCGCCGCCAGCAGATCGGCGATGTTGGTCGGCTGCGGATTGAGCGGTGCACCGGCACCCAACGCTTCCAGCTCCGTCAGATCGTCGACGACATTGCGCAGACTGCCGAGCACATCGCGCAGCTCCCGCATCCGGGATTCGCTCGGCTCGGCGGAAGCGAGTTCGATGAGGCCCTGCATCGCCTGCAGCGGCGTGCGCAGTTCGTGCGCGACTTCGGCCAGGAAGCGCGATTTCGCCCGCTCAGACCGCATGGCGGAGGCGGCCTGCGATTCCGCTTCCGCGACGCGGATGCTGGTCTCCGATGTCTCGCGCGGTTCGCTGCCGAGCTTGGCGCGCGCCCCCCAGCGCAGCCACACCTCGCGCGCATGCTGTTCCTGCCGCGTCGCCAGCACGCTCTCACCGACAAGCCGCAAGCCAAGCGCCGCCGCTTCGGCAATCAAACCTTCTTCCGGACGCGAGGAGCCTTTCGCCGCGAACTCCACCGCCAGCGTGTACGCTTCAACCGCCTTGGTGCGCTCGCCCTTCGCGCGATGCTGCTCCGCTTCGAGCAACAACAGCTTGGCGCGATGGTCGGTCGGGTTGAGACGCGCACCTTCCCGCACATACTCAAGGTCGCCTTTGCGCGGCGCGAGGTCGAGCCGATGGCGCGCGAGGCTTTCCAGAAAACGCCAGATGATACTGCCGGGATGCGAGTTGAGACGGCCGCGCAGAACGATCAGGCGATCGCAGAAATCTGCCAGCGCCGCCCACTCGCCGCGCAGCGCCAGCATCTGCACCCACGCAACCGGCGTACCCCAGGCATCGAGCAAGCCGGTGATATGCGCCGTGTAGTCGAGCGTTGCGGCAAACCCATCCGCGCTCTGCAGCGAGTCCGCGAACTGCTTGAACTCCTGCATTGCGACCACGGCACGTTCGTCGGCCAGTCGGTCGGCTCTGCGGGCATCCTCGGCAAGACGCGTCTGAAACGCATCCAGCGACGGCGAGCAATGCCACGCGAGCAGCGCATCGTTGCGCACCGCCACCGCGGCGCCGACCATGTCGCCTTCGGCCATCGACCATTGATAGGTCGTCTCGCCATACTCCACGAGACTGCGCAGCGGCCGGCCCCAGATCGCGCCGAAGAAGGCGGAATGATAGAGCGTTGTCGCCGGGCTGAACTTCGATTGCCCCGCATATTTCACAATGACTTCGCCAAGCGCAGCGGCGCGCGCCTTCTGACCGAGATTGGCGTGCGCAAACACATCGGCGGCAAGCCACGCCGGATCGCGATAGCCGCGCCGCGCCGCATGCACCGATGCTTTCAGCGCAATGAGGATGGCGTTGCGCGGATTGGACTCGTACGCGATGACGCCGGAGATGCTGACGATCCGCATCAACGGATCGCTCTCCGCCTCGATAGATTTCTCCTGCACCGTTTTGCGCGCCTGCAAGCGCCATCGCAGCGTCCACCACGCCAGCTGCGCCAGCGACGCGTTTTCCGGAATGCGGATACCGAGCGCCGCAAAGCCCTCGCGCGCCCAGCGCCACGCAAGATCGCCCTCGCCCATCTGCCGCGCCGCGAGGATGGCCGCTTCATATGCCTCGCCGCGCCACGCATCGGCATTGGCGCTGGCGAACAATGTGCCCGCCCGTTCGATCAGCGCGGCACGGTCGTGCCGCATACCGGCCGCGAACACCGCTTCACGCAGCAGAAGAATGTCGAGACCGCGATCGTCCGGCTTCTGCGCGCGCCGCAACGTCCACGCCGCATCGGCGAATTCCGTTGCCGAAGCGGTGTCAGCAGCCGACCGCGCCGCGAGCGCACCGGCGGCAAAGCGGTCGCGCCACACCTCAGGGGAGGCATCCTTGAGACCGCCCAGCAGCCGCATGTGGAGCGCGGTGCGCTGCACCGTGGGCCAGGTCAGTGACGGCCAGACCGCCATGCGTTCGCTCATGCGGCCCGCAAGCGCCTGACGCGCGGCGGCCGACATCGCGTCCAGCAAGGCCGAGCGCAACTGATCGTGCAGCAGGCGCACCGTGTTGTCGGACAACGCGAGAACGCCGATGTGTTCGAGCTGGGAAAGCCGGACGCGTGTCGCAGTGACATCTTCGTTCAACGCATCGGCGATCAAGCCAACCGGCGCTGCATCGCCCCACAGCGCGACCGCGGTACCGGCGCTGAGCACGTCTTCCGGCAACTGGCGCAGGCGGCGGACGAACACACCGGAGAAATCGGCACGGTCGATGCCCGCCGCGCGCGTGGCGTCGATGGTCCAGGCGCCGCCGCGTTCGACCAGCGCGCCGCCATCCTGCAGCGCATTGGCCGCCTGCATCAGGTCGAATGGCAGGCCACTGAACGTGTCGCTGAGCCAGTCCGCGATCACCGGGCCTGCGCCCGCTTTTCCCGTCGTGGCTTCGAGCAGTCGCGCGCGATCATTGCCTTGCAGCGCATCGAGGACGATCTCCACCGTCGCATCGTCGTCAGCGGCGGCGAGCAGCGCGATCTCGTCATCCGCCCGCTCGCCCAGGATGAGCGTGCAGGGCAAATCCTCACGCGTGATGGCGGAGACAATGCCGCGCACTTCCTTGGGTGCGCGCTGCCAGTCGTCGATGAAGAGCACGATGGGTGCACCGAAACCGGCAAGCCAGTGCAGCAGCGCGAGCGATGCCTCGACGATGCGCGCCGCGTTGGCGCGGCCCAAGGTCGGAAGCGGATCGGGCGGCGTGCTGGTTATGCCCGCGATGTTCAGACCCGCGCCTGCGAGCACCGCGATCTGCGGCCCGAGTTGCTTGCGCAGTGTCTCCGCCCCTGCGGAGGGATCGTAGAGAAGCTCGAGCGCGGCCCCCACTGCGCCGGAAAGCGCCGCGAGGATCGGGATGAACGCGCCGGTCGCCACGCCTTGCGCATATTTGCCGGCGCCGACAATCGCGCCGCCTTCGCGCGCGTCAGCCAGTGTCGCTTCCACCAGCGCGGTTTTGCCCGCGCCGGACGGGCCGACGACCCGCACGATACGGACGGATGGCGCGCCGATGGCATCCTTCAGCCGCTTGCGTTCCGCATCGCGGCCGATGAGGTCGGCGCCGCTCATAAGTCCTGCGGCGCAACGCTGAGGCGGTAGCCGAAGCCCGGCGCCGTCACGATGAGACGTGCATCGCCATCCGTGTCTTCGAGCTTGCGGCGGATCCGGCTGATCAACGCATCAACCGATCTGAGATCGGACTCCTGCGGCCGGCGGCTGACGACGGAGAGCAGATCCTCGCGGCTGACGATCTTGGTGCCCGCTTCCATCAGGCGCGACAGCATGTCGAACTCGCCCTTGGTGAGCGACGCCTTCTCGCCATCACGTGTCGCGGTGCGGGCGCTGAAGTCCACCGTCCAGCCGCCGACGGATTTGCGCTGCAGGCGCAGCGGCTGACGGCGGCGCAGCACACTGCGCACCCGCGCGGCAAGCTCACCGAAGTGAACCGGCTTCAGCACATAGTCGTCGGCGCCAAGGTCGAGCGCCTCGATGCGCGCCTCCGGTGCCGAACGGCGGGTCACGACAATTAAACCGGCGTCATATTGCTGGCGGAACTCGGCCGCGAACTGCATGCCATCATGCCCCGGCAGGCCAAGATCGAGCAGCATGACATCGACCGGTTGCGAGCGGAACAGCGAGCGCGCGGCGAAGACGTCGGCGGCCTCGAACACCTCGAAACCTTCGTTGCGCAGCGCAAGCGCAATGGTCCGGCGTGTGATGCCTTCGTCCTCCACAATCGCGACGCGGATCATGCTGCCCCCGGGGTGCCCACGAAACACTAATCCCGGCCGCAGCGGCGGCAAAATCCCGGCAGGGCAAAAAGGAACTCCGGTTCACAGCGCGTACACATCGGGCCTGTTCGCCGCAGGCGGATCAGGACAAGCGCCCCAATACCTCCGTCACAAGGTCGTTTACCGGCCGGGTCGCGTCGAGTTCGATGGCCCGCTCATCCGGCCCCGGCGCTTCCAGTGTCGACAACTGGCTGGCCACCAGCGACGAGGGCATGAAGTGCGCGGTGCGCGCCTTCAGCCGATTCTCGAGCACCGCGCGAGAGGCGGTCAGCACAACGACGGTCACCCGCGGCTCGGCGGTGCGCAGACGCTCGCGATAGACTTTCTTCAATGCAGAACAGGCGACCACCAGCGAACGGTCTTCGCGTTTCGCGTCGGCAATCGCACCCGCCACACGGTCGAGCCACGGCCAGCGGTCGTCGTCGTTCAGCGGCTCGCCGCGCCGCATCTTCTCGACATTCGCGGCAGGATGCAGATCGTCGGCATCGACGAAGCGCGCATCCATCGCCGCGGCCAGCGCGAGACCCAGCGTGGTCTTACCCACGCCGGACGGCCCCATGACGATCAACCGTTTGGTCATGCCGGATTCCACAGGAAGCGAGCGGACCTCACCTCTTTCATATAAATGTCAGGACCGCAATCAACGCTCCGCGCCCCGACATGCTGGTGTCACAGTCGCCCTCTAACACCCCCGGAAAAACGGGGTTGCCGGTGCTGGCCAGATACAGGATTTGGAATTTCGCGGCGGCGTTTCTCGCACTCGCGCTGTTCGTCCACGCCGCGCCGGTCATCGGACCGCAAGACACGGTCAAGATCGCCGACAGCTTCATCATTCCCCGTTTCAAGCAGTTGCAGAGCGCCGCGAAACAGCAGGCCAGCACCTGGGCCACCTTTTGCGCAAAGCCGAAAGCGGGCGACAACAAGCTGCGCGCCGCGTTCAACCGCGTCGCGGATGCGTGGGCCGGGATCGAGTTCGTGCGCTTTGGACCGGCGACTGTCGACCTGCGCGCCGACCGCTTCAACTATTGGCTCGACCGCCGCAACACCGCCGACGATGCGCTGACCGCCATGCTCGCGGCGCCGAACGATCCGACGGCTGCGGACATCGCAGCCGCCAGCGCAGCGGCGCAGGGCCTGCCGATGCTGGAGCGTCTGCTCTATCCGGATGATGCGTTCGCCAAACTCGCCACCGAGCATCGACGCTGCGCCGTCGGGGCTGCCGTTGCGCAGAACCTTGCGGGCATCGCCGACGCGATCCTCGCCGACTGGACCGGCGCATCCGGCGCGCGCGCCGCGATTGCCGCGAACGGTGGCTGGGGCGTTTCGTTCTTCGATGGCACGGAGGCGACCAGCATTCTCCTGACCGACATCCTCGTCGGCGTGGAGGGCCTCAAGGACAACAAGCTGGGGCAGGTCTTTCACGACGTCTCCAATCCCGACGCGCCGCGTTGGTCGGAAGCGTTTCGCAGCGGCCGCACCTTGCGGGACATCGAGCTCAATCTGATCGCGCAGCGCACAGCGCTCGACTTCTTCATGGCGCACGCCGACGCCAAACAGAAAGCCGATCTCGCCGCCGTGTTTGATGTGGCAGAGGCCAAGCTCAAAGCACTACAGGCGGCCGATGGCGCGAGCAACGACGTGAAGCTGGCGGCGGTGCAGGACGCGCTCGGCGCGTTCATCGCGCTGAGTTCGGCTGCGCGCACGATCCTGCCGGCGGCGAGCGGCGTGGCGCTCGGCTTCAACGGGCTCGATGGGGACTAGGCGCTGAGCCGGAGTACGTGATTGTCGAAACCGGTATCGGTGTGCCAGCGTTGTTTTTGCGTGAGACCGGTCGCTGTTGCATTGAGCGCGAACACGTCGCCGTGGCCGGACGTCGCCCAGAACGCACCCGGCGCCGCGCCCGCCGTCAGGCCGCACACATCGGGAAGGTGCAACGCACCGATCCAGCGCCGCGCGGCGAGCGACCATAGACCGGCCGTGCTCGTGCGCGGGCTCGTCGCGACGACATAGGTGCCGGAGGCATCGATGGCGACCGATCCGACATAGCCGCGAAAGCTCGCCTCGCCCTCCGGCATCGGCAGCGGCTCGAGTTCTTTGCCAAGCTCCAGCACCGCCATCACCGGCCGCGGCAACGACAGATCCTGATCCTGCATTCCGATC
>DATAHD010000451.1:0-1687 GCA_036263395.1 Rhizomicrobium sp.
CTCCGGCGCATCGAGCGGTTTTTCGGCGACAAAGAAGCTGGTGCTGCCGATCTCTGACGGAGAAAGGCGCGATGGGCTCTCGGCGCGACGCCAGTCGGTGTCCGATCTGAAGACGCTCGGCGCTTTTTCGCCGAACGTCATTTGCGCGATCAGATCGGGCAACGCCACGATATCCGGCCCAATTGCCGTGTCTTCCGCCGCCTCGCGAACAACTTCGTTGACGATCAGCAATCCGCCGGGACGCAGCGCCGCCCATGCCAGTTCCAGCATGCCTTGGCGCTGTGCCCGGTTCATGCGGAACATGGAGTGACAGAACAGGACCACATCGACCGGACCTGTGTAGGCGTAGTCCTCACTGACGGAGTCGGCCCATTCCATTTCAGCGGTGCTGCCTTCCGCGGCGGGTGACCACAGCGCGGTCGCGGCGGTGGTGTACCGCTGCTGCGGTTCGACGAGCAGGACCCTACCGATCTCCATGTCCGCTTCGTTGGCGACGAGCCACGGGATCAGGCCAATACCGGCGCCATGTTCGACCAGCGTACCGATCCGTTGTTTGGACAGGCGGCGAAGTAGCTTTGTGAGACCAAGCGAGCGATTGCCGCCGCTTGCCAGGAAATAGGAGAGTTCGCCTTGCCCGATGGCGCCTGAACTCTGTGTTGCGGCTTCAGCCTGCCCCAGAATCCAGGACGCGAGTGCCGCTTCCGCCGACGATTGCTGTTCAACCGGTGACAGCGTGCGGCTACGGCCATCGCGAACTGCGGCCGATGATTGTTTGCTGATGGCTTGCGCGAGCGCGCCCGCGACAAGCGGGTGAAGCTCTTCCATCAGCGATCGGCCGAGCACCGGCGTTTTTCCCACCCATGCATTCGCACTGACCAGTGTGGATAGCAGATCGCTTTCACCGGCTGCGCCTTTGGCGTGCTGAAGGACGACGGCTTGATCAGCTTTGACGCCGGAGAGTGCGGCGTCTTTGGCGGAGCTGGTGCCTAGCCGGGAAATGACGGCGAATTGCGGTTTCGTTTGACCGACGGATTGAGAGATCGTTCTGACCATCTCTGTGGTCGCCGCGTATTGCTTGCCGGCGCGATCGGGCAGCCTGGACAGGCCACTCATCGCGGCACCCATGGCGTCTTTCAGGACGCCGGTACGGCCCTTCGCCGTTGAAGCAGTTGCGGTCTCGAGCTTGCCGTCCTTGAGCGAGACTTGTGTGGTACCGGCCGGGATCGTCAAGCGACGGCTCTGATCGCCGCGACCGATCTCGATAACAGCAGCTTGCGGCAGCGGTTCTTTGTACAGAACCTGAAGGTTGGCCCCTTCGGCAGTAGCGGATACGTCATGCTTCGACGCGCGCTCCCACGCAACGATGTCGCCCGTGGTTGCATGCCAGACGCCTGCGGTGGGAAGCGCCGCGAGAATTTGGGCCAGTGCCTCGCGATGGATGTCCGGATGGTTCATCAGTACCACGCCGTCGCCTGCTTTCAAGCGCCGTGGAATGCTGGTGAGCAGTGTCTCTTTGCGATGCTCTTCGGGCTTTGTGGAAATGTCTAGGCTGAGATGCTGCATCGACGCCATGAGCGTCGTGCGCGCCATGATTCCGTCGCCGCCGGGCCGGTAGATTGGCGACGGATAGCCGTCGATCTGAAACGTCTCGGTGTAGCGAAACCCGGCGCGCTCGAACCAGGAGATG
>DATAHD010000452.1:0-1632 GCA_036263395.1 Rhizomicrobium sp.
GTTTGCTTCTCACTCATACCCGACATTTCACCTGCTGATGCCGCTCTACATCTGCCGCCGCTGGGACGGCACGGTAACGGCGCGCGAGCACAAGGAGCTGAAATGGGTTCGTCCGAACGCCCTCAGGGACTTTCCTATGCCGCCAGCCGACCTGCCGCTGATTCCGGTGTTGCGGGATTTGTTAGGTTCCTGACCGGCGCCCGCGCCGGTGCAACGTCGATCGAGTACGCGATGATCGCGTCGATCATCTCGATCGTGATCGTGGGCAGCGTGACCGTGATCGGTTCGAAGCTGCAGACGTATTTCACCGAAGTCATCGCGCCGTATCTGGCGCCGTAATTTCGCTAGCGCTTTGGCCGCGTCGGATCGGCGATGTCGCCGGCCGATTGCTCTTTCGTGCCCAGTGCATCGGCGAGACGCATCTTCGCACTGCCGGGACGCAGCGGTTGTTGCTGGCTTTCGTGCGGTGCCCAACCGGTCAGGTAGACGATGTCGAACGTCGCGCGCAGGCGGCCATCCGGATCGGCGTGGGTATCGGCGTAGTGTTTCGCTGAAGCCACCAACGTCGAACGCTTGAGAAAGTTTTTCTGCCGCTTCGCCAGTGCGTTTGTTTCGCCGGCGGCACGCAGGTCGGAAATCAGCGTGGAGAAATCGCGGTAGCGCACTGTTGTGCGTTCGACGTCAGCGACGGGCAGGGCGAAGCCGGCACGCTGCAGCAGCCCGCCCATGTCACGCACATCGGCGAACGGCGCGACGCGTGGAGAAATCCCGCCGCGCGTTTCGCTTTCGCCGACTCCGATGGCGTCGCGCAGTTCACGCAGCGTGTCACCGCCGAACAGCGCGGCCATCAGCAGGCCATCCGGTTTCAGTGCGCGGCGGATCTGCACCAGCAGTCCTGGCAGGTCGTTGACGGCGTGAAGCGCGAGAACGCTGACGGCGAGATCGAGACTGGTTTCTGGAAGTTCGAGAGCCTCATTCGCATCGATATCCACCCGCACCCACTCCTGGGCGTGGTGTTTCAGGATCGCGAAGCTCTCACCGCGGCTACCGATGTCGGCCGCGAGGTGGAAGTTGCGCTTTACGGCGGCGAGGCGCTCGGCGAGACCGTCTGCGGCCTCGCGCACGAGAAAGCTGTCGCCGATGCGCTCGGCACGGGCGCGGCGCTGGCGATAGGCGGCTGTGTCGTAGATTTGCGGGACGCTCATCTCACCCTAAGCTATGCCCGATGAGCCTCCCGTTGGAAACGCCGCCGATGTTCCGCCGCGGAATGCGCGCGGTTCTCGACGTGCTGTTCCCGCCGCTGTGTGTCGCCTGCCGCGAGCCGGTCGGGGATACGGGCAGCCTGTGTCCGACGTGCTGGTCGGCGATCTCATTCCTCGACGGACCGATGTGCGATTGCTGCGGGCTGCCGTTCGAGATCGATCCGGGGCCGGGAACGCTATGCGCGGCCTGCCACGCCGACCGGCCGGCGTTCACGCGGGCGCGGGCCGTCATGCAGTACGACGAGGCCAGCAAAGGGCCGATCCTGGCGCTGAAGCACGCCGACCGGCTCGATCTGGCGCCGGGGCTCTCGCGCTGGCTGGCGCGGACGGGGCGGCCGTTGCTCGAGGCGGCGGATGTGATCGTGCCTGT
>DATAHD010000453.1:0-3291 GCA_036263395.1 Rhizomicrobium sp.
CCTCGCCATCGCGAACAAGGAACTGCGCAAGGACATCGATCTCGAGGTCGCGCTCGATCTGCTCTACGCGCCGCTCTATTTCCGCCTGCTCATCGGCCACGGCCTGCTCGACGCGGCTTTCACCGATGCTGTCCTTGACACCACGCTCGCGGGCCTGAAGCCGAAGCACTAGTGCTTCTCGTCCTCGCCGTGATCGCTCGGCTTGTCGAGGATCTCCTCGAGCACCGGCGGCAAGCCGTCGTCCTCTTTCTTCACCGGCTCTTTCGCCTCCACCGGCTCCGATCCAACCGGACCGGGCACAAGCGCGCGATAAGCAAACGCCGGTGGCGAGAACGCCAGGCCGTAGATGATGGGATAGAGCAGAAACGATCCGGCAATCGCCAGCGGGTTCGTCACGATCGGCTGCACCCGCTGCATGACATAGGCCTGTATCGCCTGCGGATCCTTCGCATGCTGCAACGCGAACTCGAAATACCCCGGCCCCAAAATCGCAATAACGAAGCAGAAGAACGCAATCACCAGCGGCACGAAGATCAGAAAGCCGATCCAGAAAATCCGCCAGAAGTTGCCCCGTGTCAGCTCCCAGCTGCGCGCGATCCCGATCTTGCCCTCCGCGACCGTCGCCGGCAGGAACAGGAACGACAGCCGCGCCATGATGAAGACCAGCGCAAGCATCACGAAGACAATCAGTCCGAACGCGATCAGCGCTTTGGCCAGCGCCGCCGCTCGCGGCTCCAGTCCCGCCGTCACCGCCGCCAGGGCGATACCCGCGATACTCGCACCGATGATCATGCCAACGACGATCACGATCAGCAGCAGGATCAGCGCAAAGGAACCCACCAGCGCACGAAACTCGGCGCCGCCAAAGCGGAAATAGACAAAGCGCGGCCCGGTGCGAAGCCCCAGGATTTCGCGCGCGATCCCAACCGACACCATCGTGGAAACGACGAGCACGACCAGCTGCATCAGCAGGTTTGCGCGCTCAAAGCGCGGATCGACGCCAAGCGGCATCTGCTGGCCGCCGTGCGCCGCGAACTCCAGATAGTAGGGCTGAATTAGAAAGTGCGAGATCACCGTGAGGAGCGCGAGCGGCAACCAGATGATGCCGAGCACTGTCAGATAGCGGCCGATCGCGAACCCGTACGCGCGCCCCACCGTGCGAAAGACCGGAATCTTGCCCACCGCCTGCCCCCGAACATTACACGGGCGCAACTATAGGTGCGCACCCGCGACGCCACAATGACGGGCGGTGACGTGGTTACTGCGCTTCGGGTTCCGGCACGCTGAGCGGCGCGACCGTTGTCAGGGTGCGATAGGCAAACGCCACCGCACCGGCATTCAGTCCAACGACGAACGGCGCGATGAAGAAGCCCAATGCTTGCACAACGGGGGCAATTTTTTGCTGCGCGCGCAGGTCATCGATGGTCGGCGTTTGCGTTCCCCCCGCATCCGCCATCGCGCCCAGCGCGGCTTTGGGACCGAGCACTGCGACTTCCATCCCGACATAGAGAATGAGGATCGGAACCGTGAGAAGAATGATGACCACGATCAACCGCAGCATGTTGCCACCCAGCAGCGCCCAGCCTCGTCCGAGATCGATCTTCTCTTCAACAAGTGTCACCGCGGGAACAAAGAAGGCGAGCCGGGCGAAGATCACAAATGCGACAATCAGAACAACGAGCAACGCCAGCGCCATGCCCGCCTGCTGCGGCGCCGGCATGGCGGTGCCGCCCAGCGCATTCATGGCGGCAGCGGCAATCACGCTCACCGCTGTTGTGAAACCGATGACGATCAGAACCAACAGCATGTTGGCACCGAACAGCCGCCACTCCTGCGGGCCAAGCGAAAAGTGTGCAAACACCTGACCGCTCCGCTTGCCAAGCGCGAGCTGGAGCACCGCAACCAGCATCATCGCATTGGCCAGAAATGCCATCAGATAGAAAACGACGATCCAGAGAAAGCCCGGCACCAACGTAGCGGCGCTCTTGGTGTCCAAGGCAGCGATATGTGCATTCGTCAGCGTCATGTTCGCGAAGAACCCGAGCACCGTCACGATCAGCATCGGTATCCAGATCAATCCGATGATCGCGCCCAGGTTGCTGAGCGTGAACGTGTAAGCCGCGGCAACGGTCTTTCCGATCGGAAGCTTCTGCATGAACTCTCTTTCGGGAGGGGTGCCAGCAAGATGGGCGCAAGTCCCTAACACACCGTGACAGCCCCGTCATGCAGGGCTAGGTTTCCGTGAGATAAGGATAATTACGGGGCAAGGGAAATGGCATTCAAAGAGTATGCGGATTACGACGGCCTGGGTCTGGCGCAGCTGATCGCCAAGAAAAAGGTCAAGCCGAGCGAGCTTGTCGAAGAGGCCATCGCCCGCGCCGAACGGCTCAACCCCAAACTCAACGCCATCGTCTTCAAAGACTACGACCGCGCCCGCACCGATGCGAAAAAGAAGTCGAAAGGCATCTTCGCCGGCATCCCGTTCCTGCTGAAAGACATCGCCGCCATCGCCGAGGGCATGCCGACCCGTCAGGGCTCGCGCTTCTTCCCGCCGATCCCCGGCGATCACGATCAGATCCTCGTCGCGCGCTATCGCGCCGCCGGTCTCATCCCGCTCGGCAAAACCAACGTGCCGGAGTTCGGCCTCGTGCCGACGACCGAGTCCAAGCTCTACGGTCCGGCGCACAACCCGTGGAATCCGGCACACACCCCCGGCGGCTCGTCCGGCGGTTCGGGCGCCGCGGTCGCGGCCGGCATCGTGCCGCTCGCGCACGCCAATGACGGCGGCGGCTCGATCCGCATTCCCGCTGCATGCTGCGGCCTCGTTGGCTTGAAGCCGACCCGCGCCCGCATGACCTACGGCCCAGATGCCGGAGAAGGCCTCGACGGTCTTGCCAGCGATCACGTCGTCTCGCGCAGCGTGCGCGACACCGCCGCCGCGCTCGACGCCACACAAGGCGGCATCGCCGGCGATCCGTACTGGGCGCCGCCTCCGGAGAAGTCCTACCTCGATGCAATGAAGCGCAAACCGAAAAAGCTGCGCATCGCCTTCAGTGCCAAACGCCTCGACGGCCGTCCGCAACATCCCGATTGCCTCGCTGCCGTGAAAGCCGCCGCCAAGCTGTGCGAAAAGCTCGGCCACGAAGTCGAAGAAGCTTCCCCCGCGCTCGACTCCGCCGTGCTCATGCCGCTCTTCATGTATCTGTGGGGCGGCGGCCTCGCCGCCGGCATCGACATGATTTCGAAACTCACAGGTCAGGAGCCGACGCGTCAGCTGCTCGAAGGTCTCAC
>DATAHD010000454.1:0-2229 GCA_036263395.1 Rhizomicrobium sp.
CTTCATGTCCTCGATGGAGTTGATCTCCTTCTTGGCGTAGATGCCCTGCGGCGCCCACGGCACCGCGAACAGCAGCATCAGGCCCTGCGCGGCGAGCTTTTTCTCGATTGCCGGCTTCGAGGCCTTCCACAGCTTCATCGCTTCCGGATAGCTGGTGGCGAGGAACGGGATGACGTCGACGCCGAAGATCGGGTCCTCGTTCTCGTGCAGCGAGATCAGGACCTCGCCGATCTGCGCCTGCCCGGTCTGCACCGCGCGCTTGATGTCCGGCGCCTTGAACAGCGAGGCGCCGGGATGGACCGTGATGGTGAGCTTGCCGCCGGTCGCCGCTGCGACGTCCTTGGCGAACAAGGAGAGGTTCTCGCTGTGCGGATTGTCGGCCGGATAAGCCGCCGGCAGATCCCATTTGGTCTGCGCCATTGCGGGCGTGGTCAGCGCGGCAATTGCCAGGCCGGCCGCGAGCAGGAGCGAATGCTTCAAATTCATCTGTCGCCTCATTCGGTTGGACACAACTGAACGCAAAATTCGAAACCTCAGCCTAGCAGAAGTACGGCCCGCCTCAACTCGGCGGAAACGCCATATGCGGCAGCAGCAGCACGATTTCCGGAAATTCGGTGATGATGAACACGGCGGCGAGCAGCAGCACGAAGAACGGGAATGCCGCCTTGGCGACCGTGAGCGTGTCGCGGCCGCTCATGTTCTGCAAGACGAACAGGTTGAAGCCGACCGGCGGGGTCACCTGCGCCATCTCGACATGGATGACGAGATAGACGCCGAACCAGATGAGGTCCAGCCCCGCCTGCTGCACCATCGGCAGCACGACGACCGCGGTGAGCACGATCATCGAGATGCCGTCGATGAGGCAACCGAGGATGATGTACATGATGCTCAAGTAGAGCGCGAGCATGCCCGGGGTCAGGTGCTGACCCTTGACCCATTCGGCAAGTGCGGCGGGAATGCCGGTGTAAGCCATCGCCGCGGTCGTGTAGGCGGCGCCTGCCAGGATGATCATGATCATGCAGGTGAGCCGCGTCGCGCTCATGACGCTCTCGAAGAACGTCTTGCGGTTGAGCGTGCCGCTCCACCAGGCGAGCAGCAGCGCGCCGGTGACGCCCCAGGCGGCGCATTCGGTCGCCGTGGCCAGGCCGAGCACGAGCGAGAAGAACACGGCCAGGATCAGCAGCAGGCAGGGAATGAGCTTCGTCGACTCCTGAAGCTTGCGACGGAACGACATCGGCGGGTCGCGCGGCGGGATCTTGCTCGGATTGAGCAGCGACCAGGCGATAATGTAGCCGGAATAGAGGCCCATCACGAGCAGGCCCGGCAGGAAGCCGCCCAGGAAGACCTGCAGCACCGAGACGTTGGCGGTCACGGCGTAGACCACCATCGGGATCGACGGTGGAATGAGCAGGCCGAGCGTGCCCGAGCCCGCGAGCGAGCCGAGCGAGATGCCCGGGTCGTAGCCGCGTTTCTCCAATTCCGGCAGCGCGATCTTGCCGATGGTGGCGCAGGTCGCGGCCGAGGAGCCCGACACCGCAGCGAAGATGCCGCAGCCGATGACGTTCACGTGCACGAGCCGGCCGGGCAACCATTGCAGCCACGGCGACAGGCCGCGGAACATCTCTTCCGAAAGCCGCGTGCGGAACAGGATCTCGCCCATCCAGATGAACAACGGCAAGGCCGCGAGCGTCCAGGATGAGCTCGAACTCCATACCGTCGTCGCCAGCACCGAGCCGATCGGCACCGACGTCGTCAGCGCCATGGCGATGAAGCCGAGCAGGCCGAGTGAGACGGCGATCCAGATGCCGCTGCCGAGCAGAAGGATCAGCGCGCCAAGGAGAATGAAGGACAGCTCGATGAGGCTCATCAGCCGCCTCCGCCGGAGGCGATGCGCTCGACAAACTCATCGGGCGAGGACGGCGGCTCCTTTTCGTAGGTCGGCTTGTTGCCGCGGACGACGTGGATCATCTCGTCGATCAGCGCGATCGAGAGGATGACGAGGCCGCCGGAAAACCCGAGCTGCGGAATCCACAACGGGATCGCCAGCACGCCCTGCGCCATGTCGTTGAAGCGGTACGAGTCGTAGGTCATGGCGACCGCGTACCAGCTGAAGTAGAGCGTGAAGGCGGTCGCGACGCCGAGCGCGAACATTTCGAGCATCCAGCGCGGCTTGCCGGTGAACTGCTCGATCACGAGGCCGACGCGGATGATCTCGCCCTTCCTGAAGGT
>DATAHD010000455.1:0-5081 GCA_036263395.1 Rhizomicrobium sp.
GTGTGTGAGCAGCAGATCGGGGCTTATCTGAATGGCTGATGCCGTGTCTCATCCGCCGTGCCGCGCCTGTTCGGCGCCGCTGACCGAGTCGTTCGTCGATCTCGGCATGTCGCCCATTTCGAACGCGATGCGCCGCCCGGATCAGGCCGACCGGCCGGAGAAGTTCTACCCGTTGCGCGCCTTCGTGTGCAGCGAATGCCGGCTGGTGCAGCTGCAGGATTTCTGCGCCGCCGACGAGCTGTTCGACGACACCTACACCTACTTCTCGTCCTACGCCGAATCCTGGCTGCGCCACGCCAAGGCCTATGCCGGCATGATGATCGAGCGGTTCGCGCTGGGGGCCAATTCGCGCGTCATCGAGGTCGCAAGCAACGATGGCTATCTGCTCCAATACTTCAAGGAGCGCGGCATCCCTGTTCTCGGTATCGACCCCGCGGCGAACGTGGCGGCGGTGGCGGAGAAGGAGCGCGGTATCCCGACCCGCGTGTGCTTCTTCGGTGTCGAAACAGCTAAGGCGCTGCGCAGTGAAGGCATCCGTGCCGACGTGCTGGCCGGTAACAACGTGTTCGCGCATGTGCCCGACATCAACGACTTTGCGGCAGGATTGAAGATCCTGCTGGCAGACAACGGCGTCGTCACGCTGGAGTTTCCGCATCTCCTGCGCATGATCGAAGCGAATTACTTCGACACGATCTATCACGAGCACTACTCCTATCTCTCGCTGCTGGCGGTCGAGCGGTTGTTCAAGCGCCACGGCCTTGCCGTCTTCGACCTCGAAGAACTGGAGACGCATGGCGGATCGCTGCGGCTGTTCGTCGGTCACGCCGAAAAGGCACGCGGCGAAAGCGATACGCTGAAGACATTCCGCAAGCGGGAACTGGATGCCGGTCTCGCATCGCCGCAGGTCTATGCCGCCTTCGCCGACCGCGTGAAGCGCTGCAAGCGCGAACTGCTGAAATGCCTGATCGGTCTGAAAGATCAGGGCAAGCATGTCGTTGCCTATGGCGCACCGGCCAAGGGCAACACGCTGCTCAACTACTGCGGCATCGGACGCGACATCATCGACTACGCGGTGGACCGCAGCCCGCACAAACAGAACATGCTGCTGCCGGGCACTGGCATCGCTGTGCACGCGTCGGAACGCATCTTCGAAACGAAGCCGGACTACGTGCTGATCCTGCCGTGGAATCTGAAGACCGAGATCATGGCCTCGATGGCGGGCATTTCGGAATGGGGCGGCAGGTTCATCGTGCCGCTGCCCGAAGCCGAGATTCTCTGATGCGGTTCGAGGAGACACCGGTTTCCGGCGCCTTCCTTGTCGTGCCGGAGCCAATCGAAGACAACCGCGGCTTCTTCGCCCGCAGCTTCTGCGCGGAGGCTTTCGCTGTACGCGGCTTCTGCACCTCGTTTCCGCAAGCGAGCATCTCGTACAACAAAACGCGTGGCACGCTTCGCGGTATGCATTTCCAGAAGCAGCCGCATGGCGAGGTGAAGCTGATCCGCTGCACCGCCGGCGCGGTGTTCGACGTGTTGCTCGACCTGCGCCGGGAATCGCCGACCTACAAGCGCTGGTTCAGCATCGAACTCAGCGCCGCCAACTATCGCCAGCTCTACGTGCCCGAAGGTGTAGCGCATGGCTTTCAGACACTGCGCGACGGCAGTGAGATGAGTTACCACATCTCCACCGCCTATGTGCCGGAAGCTCAGGTGGGGCTGCGCTGGAATGACGAGAGTGTCGGCATCGCGTGGCCGTTGCCGCATCAGGCGATCATCTCCGAGCGAGACCGTGCGCTGCCCGATTTCGCAACGTTGGAGGGGATGCTCGGATGACGCTCCAGTTTTCCCCCACAGCCCGCATCTCGCCGTTGGCCGATATCGAAGACTCCGTGCGCGGCAGCCGCATCATTGTCGAAGACGGTGCCGTCATCGACTCCTTCGTGAAGATCAAGCCGGCCGGCGGCAGTGGCGACGTTGTCATCGGGCGCAATTCTGTGATCAATTCGGGCTGCGTGATCTACACCGGCAACGGCGTGACCATCGGCGCCAACGTCGCCGTCGCGGCGAATTGCACGTTCGCGGCGACCAATCACGAATTCCGCGACAAGAGCAAACTGATCATGCGCCAAGGCTTTCAACCCAGCCGCGGCGGCATCGTCATCGAGGACGATGTCTGGATCGGTGCCAATGTCGTCCTGCTCGACGGCGCGATTCTGCGACAGGGCTGTGTTGTCGGCGCGGGATCGGTCGTGCGCGGCGAACTCGCGCCCTACTCCATCAGCGCCGGCATCCCGATCCGTACCATCGGATGGCGGTCGTGAAGGCGACGGTGTTCGGCGCGAACGGCTTCATCGGTTCGCGCCTCGTCACGCATCTCTCCAACACTGGAATGGCCTGCACCGGCGTCGGCCGTGGCGACGAGAGCTGGCGCGGCGCCGATCTTGGCCACGCGTTCTATTGCATCGGCCTCACTGCTGACTTTCGCGCCCGACCGCTGGATGCCATCGAGGCGCATATCGGCTACCTGGAGCGAGTGCTGCGGCACGGCCGGTTCAAGTCGCTGACTTATCTCTCTTCCACACGCGTCTATCTCGGTGCGGAGTCTACCAAAGAAGACGCCCAGCTCCGTGTCGACCCAAACAATCCGGAAGATCTCTACAACCTCTCGAAGCTTATGGGTGAAGCAGCCTGCCTTGCGCAGAAGAGCCCGGCCGTTCGGGTCGCACGCCTCTCGAATGTGTATGGCCGCGGTATGGGAGCGACGAACTTCCTCGGCTCGATCGTTCGCGATGCCGTTGAAACCAGGCGGATTGTACTTGGCTCCGCGCTGTCATCGGAAAAGGATTATGTGTCCGTCGATGCGGTCGTTGGCGCGCTGCAGGCAATCGCCGTCGCCGGTCGCGAAAGGCTCTATAATGTGGCCAGTGGCAAAAATATTTCGCACAAAGACATCGTCACGCGGCTCGAGAATCTCACCGGCTGCAGCGTGACGACGGTGACAGACGCACCAAGTATTAAATTCCGTCCTATCGACGTGACGCGTCTGCACGCACTCGATTTGAACAAATTCTCCAATCTGATCGAAGACTTGGATGCGCTTGTCCTCGACGCACGGAGCGCTGCGGTTACGTCGCGATAAACGCGACACCGTTAATTTTATGCGTTCGTTAACCAAACCGCGAACTGCGCCGTCAACCTTAAGTGGCCGCTCGCGTCGTTAAGGGTTGGCTAGCCATCTCTATGCCTAACTGCGCAGTGAAGGATCAGGCTCGCAAAACCGCGGGCTTGGTAGGGCACCTCGCATATTCAACGCCAAAGGGCTTTGGCGGCGAGGAACGACTGGGGAGTACCGCCGTGGCGACTATCATTACTCTTGGTAATGGCGACAATCAGATCACGTTAAGCTCGTTCGATACGCTTACAGCTGGAACGGGTAACGATACCGTGGTGCTGACAGGTGCGGTTGCAAACGCATCGGTCAACCTCGGCGTCGGCAACGACTCCATCGCTTTCGCCGATGTCGCGAACTCCATCACCATCTCGAATGTCGAGACGATCACGGGCGGCAGCGCCGCGGATACGATCACGCTGGGGACAGCCCTGTCTTCATCGATGTCGGTCAACCTCGGCTCCGGCTCGGACAAGCTGACCCTCGGCAACTTCACCAACACCGGTACGCTCTCGGGTGTTGAGACGGTCGCGGGTGGCACAGGTGCCGACACGATCACGCTGGCGACCGGGGCCTCGAACGGCAGCTACGATCTCGGCACCGGCTCCGACACGCTCACATTCGGCGACTTCGCCAACACGGCGACCGTGTCGAACGTTGAAACCATCACCGGCGGTACGGCCAACGACACGCTGACGATCGGCGCGGCGCTGACCAATGCCAGCATCGATCTGGGTTCGGGCTCCGACAAGATCACGCTCGGCGCCTTCACCAACAGCGTTTCGCTGTCGAATGTTGAGACCGTCACGGGCGCCGGCGGCGCCGACACGGTAACGCTGTCGACGGTCCTGAGCGGCAATGTCGATCTCGCGGCCGGCAACGACAAGTTGACGATGGGCGACTTCGCCAACACCGGCACTGTCTCCAACGTCGAGACCATTCTCGGCGGCACCGGCGCCGACACGATCACCCTGGGCGCCGCGGCCACGGCTGCGAAGATCGACCTGGGTTCGGGCAGCGATACGCTGACCTTCGGCAACTTCGCCAACAGCGCGACAGTTTCCAACACCGAGACGATCACAGGCGGATCCGCCGCTGACACGATCACGCTGGGTACGGCGCTGTCGTCCTCGATGTCGGTCAACCTCGGCTCGGGCAGCGATACGCTGACCCTGGGCAACTTCACCAACACCGGCACGGTGTCGGGTGTCGAAACCCTGGCCGGCGGAACGGGTGCGGACACAATCACGCTGGCGACGGCGGCCTCAAGCGCCTCGATCGACCTCGGCTCGGGCAGCGACACACTGACCTTCGGCGACTTTGCCAACACGTCGACGGTTTCGAACGTCGAAACGATCACTGGCGGTACCGCCAACGACACGATCACGCTCGGTGCCGCGATCACCAACGGCAGCATCGACCTCGGCTCGGGCAGCGACAAGCTGACCCTCGGCGCCTTCACCAACAGCGTCTCGCTCTCCAACGTCGAAACGGTCGTCGGCGGCGCCGGCGCGGACACGGTTACACTGTCGACCGTCCTCAGCGGCAACGTCGATCTGGGCGTCGGGGCGGACAAGCTCACGATGGGCGACTTCGCCAATACCGGCACGGTTTCGAACGTCGAAACGATCATCGGCGGCACGGGTGCGGATACGATCACGATCGGTGCAGCGGCGACGAGCGCAAAGATCGATCTCGGCTCTGGCAGCGATACGCTCACCTTCGGCAACTTCGCCAACAGCGCAACGGTCTCCAACACCGAGACAATCACCGGCGGTTCGGCCAACGACACCATCACCTTGGGCACGGCGCTGTCGTCCTCGATGTCGGTCAACCTCGGCTCAGGCACGGATACCCTCACGCTCGGCAACTTCACGAACACCGGCACCGTATCGGGCGTCGAGTCGGTTCTTGG
>DATAHD010000456.1:0-7827 GCA_036263395.1 Rhizomicrobium sp.
CAACGCGCGACGCACGAACGGTTGGGACATCTCACCCACCCCTTGAGGGAGGGTCGAATTCGCGTCCGCGAATTCGGGGTGGGGTCCAACACCGCAGCGACCCCACCCCGAAATGTCTCCACTGCGCTCCAACATTTCGACCCTCCCTCAAGGGGAGGGTGAAAGAAAACGAACATGACCTTCCACGAAACCCGCTTCCCCACATCCATCGCATTCCACTCCTCCGGCGGCCCCGAACGGCGCACCGAGATCGTCACGCTCGGCTCCGGCTTCGAGGAGCGCAACGCCGTCTGGGCCAACTCGCGCCGCCGCTACGATGTCGGCTACGGCGTGAAGACGCTCGACGACCTGCACGCCACCATCGCATTCTTCGAAGCCCGCATGGGCCGCCTCTACGGTTTCCGCTTCAAGGATTTCGCCGACAGCAAAAGCTGCGCCCCGACGGCAACGCCATCCCCGCAAGACCAACCACTGACCGCGATCGACGCGACGCACTACCAGCTGAGCAAAACCTACGAGAGCGGCCCCACGTCCTGGACCCGCGCGATCAAGAAACCGGTCGCCGGCACCGTCCGCATCGCCATCGCCGGCGAAGAGCAACTCACCGGCTTCACCGTCGACGAAACCACCGGCATCGTCACCTTCGACAGTGCACCGGCAGGCACGATCACCGCCGGCTACGATTTCGACACCCCCGTCCGCTTCGACACAGACGCGCTGAGCATCAACCTCGCCACCTTCGCCGCCGGCGATATCCCCAGCATTCCTCTTGTGGAAATTCGCGTGTAAAACAAAGGCATGCGATGGCCCAAAACGCCTTGGCGTCAATACAAGGATCGAAAGGCGTGGCTAGCATCGCTATCTAGCGAGCAACAGACGTTTTTCTACCGGCGCGATCGGCAGCTACAGTACATGACGATCTGGATCGCCTTAGCCATTCTTCTGTGCGTCCTCACGTTTCAATCGTTCGCCCCGGCTCTCGCTCTACCCGTCTGGTTCGCGGTGCAGTTCTACTGGCGATGGCGGATCGAGAAGAAGCTTGGGCAGACCGATCCGTTCGCGTTCTTCCTCAACTGAAAGCACGAAAATGAAAACACTCTCAGGCGGGATGCAGACGCACCTCGCCACCGGCACCACCACACTCGCGTGGTGCTGGAAGATCACCCGCGCCGACACCACCATCCAGGGCTTCACCGATCACGACGAACCGCTCGCCTTCGCCGGCACCACTTACGAAGCCGCCACCGGCTTCACCGCCAGCGAGGTGCAATCGACCCTCGGTCTCGCCGTCGACAATCTCACGGTCACCGGCGCGCTGAGCTCCGACACGCTGAACGAAACCGATCTCGCCGCCGGTCTCTACGACAACGCGACAATCGAGATCTGGCGCGTCAACTGGCGCGACCCAACGCAGCGCATGCTGATGCGCAAAGGCAATCTCGGCGAGGTGAAGCGCAGCGGCGCCGCGTTCAGCGCCGAAGTGCGCGGCCTCGCGCACCGCCTCAACCAACCGACCGGCCGCGTCTTCGCTTACGGCTGCGATGCCGATCTCGGCGACACGCGCTGCATGATCGATCTCGATAACACACTATATAAGGGCGAAGGCATCATCGCCGTCGCCACCGACGCGCGCCGCTTCACCGCCACCGGCCTGGCCGCCTATGCCGACGCGTGGTTCACCGGCGGCAAACTGACCTTCACGAGTGGTGCGAACGAAGGCCGCGCGATGCAGATCAAACGCCACGCACTCAGTGCCGGTGTCGCGTCGTTCGAACTCTGGCAACAGATGAGCGAACCGCTGGCCCCGGGCGACACGTTCACCGTCACCGCCGGCTGCGACAAGCAATTCGCGACTTGTAAAGCGAAGTTCGCCAACACGATCAACTTCCGCGGCTTCCCCTACATGCCCGGCAACGACGCGGTGATCGCGTACCCGACCCGCACCCAACCGCTTGATGGAGGCAGCCGATATGGAAATTGATCGGCACGTGCCCCCTCCACCGCCTTCGGCGGTCCCCCTCCCCCGTAAACGGGAGAGGAACCACGTTGCAGGATCCTCCCCTGCGCAGCGGGGGAGGTGTCACGCAAGCGAAGCGCGCGTGACGGAGGGGGGAAGTCACATCGTCACCATCGCCCGCACCTGGATCGGCACACCCTACGTCCATCAAGCCAGCATCAAACACGCAGGCTGCGATTGCCTCGGTCTGCTCCGCGGTGTGTGGCGCGAGCTCCACGGCGACGAACCCGAAGCCACACCGCCCTACAGCGAAGACTGGTCCGAAACGACCGGCGAAGAGACACTCCGCAACGCGCTCGCTCGCCACCTCACCGAAATCGCGACACGAGACATCGCACCGGGAGACATCGCCATCTTCCGCATGTCACCGCACGCTCCAGCGAAACACTGCGGCATCATCGCTTCTATGGAGAGCGGTTCACTCACCCTCATCCACACCCGCCAAAACAAACGTGTCAGCGAGGAACCGTTTACGCCGTTCTGGCAACGCAAACTCGCCTACGCCTTCCGGTTATGACCCCTGCCAAGGAAACGCGAGGGGGAAATCCTTCCGCCACGCCACGCACAGTTGTCACCGCCAACCGCCTCGCTTGTGCCACAACCATCTCTTACAGTCCCACGCACTGTCGCCTGGGGAGGGACATCATGCATCGCATCCATCGCGCGTTCGCCGCCGCCGTGTTCGCAACGCTCGCACTCGCGCCCGCAACACACGCCACACCGCCCAACCCGAACGACGTCGTCGACCTCGTCGCCAATCCGCAAGCGATGAAGGACATCGTCCTCCCCAAACTGCTCGACGCCACCCTGATCAATCCGCCCGAGTCGGAGAAGGCCAACGAGCGTGGCCGCGTCCGCCTCACCTTCGTCGTCGGCACCGATGGCCTCGTCTACGACATCAAGATCACCGGCGTGTCGCAATACTGGCGCCTGAACGATGCCGCCGTCGCGACTGTGCTCTCGCGCAGCTACGATCCCGCCACCCGCAACGGCAAACCCGTCGCGGTGCGCATCTGGGCCATCGATGCGTTCAATCCCGATCCCGCCGCCGGCGACGGGTTCGACGTGAACATCGACGATGCGCGCGATCTCAATCTTTCCTGCCGCTATGGCACGCATCACGTCGCGGTCGATGCCTGCACCGCGATGATGGACACGGGAAAACTGAAACCCAGCGCCGGTCTCTACCCGCGCGCCCACGCGTATGAAGAACTCGGCGATTACGAGAAAGCCGCCGCCGACTACACGCGCCTCATCAGTTATCGCAACGATCGCGCCGATCTCTATCGCAACCGCGGCTTCGCGTTCGAACAGCTCGGCAAATACGATCGCGCCGTCGAAGACTACAACGCGGCGCTGAAACTCGATCCGCGCAACACCGAATTCCTCTTCGACCGCGGCTTCGCCTACGACAAGCTCGGCAACGCCTCGCGCGCCGCCGAAGATTATCAAAGCGCGATGGAGCATCGCCCCATGTGCGATGTCGCCGAACATCGCGGCATCGGCCCCGACTGGGCACAGGGCGACGTCATCGGCGCCCCGCCGCCCGGTCCCGCACCGGTCGCAAATCCCTTCCATGAGACTCTCGGCGGTGGTCCGGGCAGCGGCCTTTCCGGTGGCAACTCCGATGCGATGACCCGCTCCGGCCAGCACGTCGCTGGCGGCGGCGCCGCAAACTCGGGCGGGCAGGGCACCGTCGTGGTGAAATCCGCCGTCTGCAAACCGTCCTGGGTGATGGCGCTCGAAGACATCAAGCCGATTCAGGAAGGCGCCCCCGACGAAGTGCAAGCCCTCGAATACCGCTGCTGGGCGCGCACCGTGTGGAACAAGGATCTCGACAAGGCGCTCGCCGATTGCAACCGCGCCCTCGAACTGCATCCCAACTTCGTGCGCGCCTACGCCACCCGCGGCTGGCTCTACGAACGCAAAGGCGACCTCGCCAACGCAATCAAGGACAGCGACGCCGCCCTCGCCATGAACCCCCGCCTCGCCGGCGCCCTCTACGTGAGAGGCCTCGCGAAAGCCAAACAAGGCGACACGGCAGCCGCCCGCACCGACATCACCGCCGCCCGCGCGATCGACCCCGAAATCGCACAGACCTACTCGCGCTACGACGTCCGCCCCTAACCTCTCCCGTTTCAGCGGGGAGAGGGGCTAGGGGTGAGGGGGACGCCTCGCCGTGCGAAGCGCGAAATGACGGCTGCTGGTTTCAAGCGGATGTTTTTGTTAAACCACAACTATGGCGGGCCGGGGCTGCGTCTAAGCCGCCAAGGGGAAACACATGCGTATTCTGGCTGTTCTGTTCGCATCGGTTGTCGCTGTCTTCGCTGCACCCGCGGCAAACGCTGATGGCGCATCGACCGCTGGCCCGTCGAACGACGCGAACGGTGCAACGGCTCCGGCCGCGGCGCCCGTCGTCGTTTGGCCGAAACAGTCTGACAGAACCGACAAATGGCTAATGTCGGAAAGCGGACGCTTGCGCCAGGGCGGCACGGTGATCATCTCCGTCGTCATCGGAACGGACGGCAAAACATCCGAGATCAAGGTGTTTAAATCGAGCGGAAACGATGTGCTGGACGAGAAGGTGGCCCACGCGATGGAGCACTACCTCTATATTCCCGGATCGATCAACGGCCAGGTGGTCCCGATGCGCATTTTGATCAGCTGGTATATCGAAAGCTCGCTCGGCATGGCATTTCCGACGATCCTGCATCCGTAGCTTCTTTGTCGATGCTTCGACCTTAGTCGGCATTTCGTAAAACGGCGGCCTCTTGGCCGCCGTTTTTGTTTCAACACGAAAGATCATCCCATGGCTTCTCTCATCCTCGGCGCCATTGGCTCCGCGTTGGGGCCGTCGTTGTTTGGCGGCTTCTCGTTTCTTGGCATCACGGGCGCCACGCTGGGCGGTGCGCTCGGCACCTTCATCGGCAGCGAGATCGACTGCCATTGCGCCCGGCCGCAATGTGCAGCGCACCGGCTCGCGTCTTTCCGATATCGCGATTCAATCGTCGAGCGAAGGCGCTGCGATTCCGCGTCTCTATGGCCGCGTGCGCGCCGCGGGCCAGCTCATCTGGGCGACGCGTTTCAAGGAAACGGTCGTCACGACGAAAACAAGAACCGGCGGCGGCAAAGGCATCGCGCCGAAGGTCACGGTCACGCAGACCGATTACAAATACTCCGTCTCCTTCGCCGTCGGCCTGTGCGAAGGCACCATCACCAAGATCGGCCGCGTCTGGGCCGACGGCACCTTGCTCGATCTCAGCCAGTACACCACACGCCTCTACACCGGCAGCGAAACGCAGACGCCCGATCCGTTGATCGTCGAGACGGAAGGCGAGGGCAACGCGCCCGCCTTCCGCGGTCTCGCCTACATCGTGTTCGAGGACATGCCGCTCGAAAGCTTCGGCAATCGCATCCCGCAGCTGTCGTTCGAGATCATCCGCAGCCTCAGCGCCGCCGATCCGTCGGCTCTGGAGAATGTGCTCACCGGCGTCTGCCTCATCCCCGGCGCGGGCGAGTTCGTCTACAGCGATACGCCGATCACCGCCGACGATGGCGAAGGCACCACCACGCCGCAGAACACGCACACGGCCGCAAACACCGCCGACATCGACGCATCGCTCGACGAACTCGAAGTCCTCGCGCCGAACGCGCGCGCCGTGTCGCTCGTCGCCGGCTGGTTTGCGAACGACCTGCGCTGCAACGTCTGCCAGATCAAACCCGGCGTCGAGACCGCCACGAAAGACACCTATCCGCAAACGTGGAGCGTCAACGGCATCGTCCGCGACGCCGCGCATCTGGTGAGCGCCAGCGATGGCCGCCCGGCCTATGGCGGCACGCCGTCCGACGCCAGTGTCATCGCCGCGATCCGCAATCTCAAGGCGCGCGGGTTCAACGTCCTCTTCAACCCGTTCCTCTTCATGGACATCGCGCCGGGCAACGCGCTCACCAATCCGTACACGAACGATGTCGGCCAGCCCGCTTATCCCTGGCGCGGCCGCATCGTCTGCACACCCGCGCCCGGCGTCACCGGCTCGCCCGACAAGACGGCTACCGCGACCACACAAGTCGCCGCCTTCTTCGGCACCGCCTCGCCATCCGATTACTTCATCTTCGGTGAAACCATCGCGTGGACCGGCGGCAGCGAATGGAGTTACCGCCGCATGATCCTGCACTATGCCCATCTCTGCGCCGTCGCCGGCGGTGTCGATGCCTTCCTCATCGGCTCCGAACTGCGCGGGCTCACGCAGACGCGCGACAGCGCCACCACCTATCCCGCCGTCGCCGCACTGAAATCCCTCGCCGCCGATGTGCGCAGCATCCTCGGCCCCACGACGAAGATCGGCTACGGCGCCGACTGGAGCGAATACAACGCGCACCAGACCGGCGATGCACCCGGCGCGCTGCTCTTCAACCTCGATCCGCTGTGGAGCGATGCGAATATCGACTTCATCGGCATCGACAACTACCTGCCGCTGGCCGATTGGCGCGACGGCACCGCGCACGCCGACTATGACGCCGCCAACGGCCCCACCACGGTGCATGACCGCACCTATCTCGACGCCAACATCGAAGGCGGCGAGGATTACGACTGGTACTACGCCAGCGCCGAAGACCGCGACACGCAAACCCGCACCGCCATCACCGATGGTCACGGCAAGCCGTGGGTCTTCCGCGCCAAGGACATCGCGAACTGGTGGCGCAATCCACACCACAACCGCCCCGACGGCAGCGAAGACGCCAGCCCCACCGCCTGGGTGCCGCAATCGAAACCCATCTGGTTCACCGAACTCGGCTGCCCCGCCATCGACAAGGGCGCCAACCACCCGAACGTCTTCTTCGATCCCAAATCGTCGGAAAGCGCCGTGCCCTATTACTCGAACGCCCAGCGCGACGACCTGATCCAGCGCCGCTTCCTCGAAGCGCACTACGCGCACTGGAGCGATGCCGCCAACAACCCGGTCTCGACCGAATACGCCGCCCCCATGCTCGACACGTCGCATATATATGTGTGGACGTGGGACGCCCGCCCGTTCCCGACGTTCCCCTCGCTGACGACAGTCTGGGGCGACGCCGCCAACTACCACACCGGCCACTGGCTCAACGGCCGCTTGGGCGCAGTGCAACTCGCCGATCTCGTCACCGACCTCTGCCACACAGGTTCTTCCCCCATTCATGGGGGAAGTCCCGATCCCGAAGGGAGCGGGGAAGGGGGCACTCTCGACACATCGAATCTCACAGGCCTCATCACCGGCTACGCCGTCACCCAAACCCAAAGCCCGCGCGACGCGCTTCAGCCCCTCGCCATCGCCGCGCATTTCGATGCCGTCGAAAGCGAAGGCGCGATCCGCTTCGTCATGCGCGGCCGCCCGATCGCAACCGCACTCACGCGCGATGATCTCGCGCTGCCGGACAACGACACCGGCTTCGGCCTCACACTCACCCGCGCACAGGAAACCGACCTCCCGCTCGCTGCGCGCATCGCCTACGCGTCGGCCGAAAGCGACTACAGCACCTCCAGTGTCGAAGCCCGCCGCCTCGTCAGCGCGTCGGACCGCATCGCGTCCTCGCAGCTTCCCATTGTGATGGATCAGGGCCAGGCCACTGGCATCGCCGAGCGCCTGCTGCAGGACGCATGGCAATCGCGCGAGACCGCCGTCTTCGCACTTCCGCCCTCGCGCCTCGCGCTCGATCCCACCGACGAAGTGATCCTCGACACCGGCACACGCACCCACCGCCTGCGCCTCACCGAAGTGAACGACGCCGCCGAACGCACAGTGCATGCCGAAGCAACCGATCCCTCGATCTAC
>DATAHD010000457.1:0-4687 GCA_036263395.1 Rhizomicrobium sp.
CACCTTGCTGACCATTCTCAAGCAGCAGCATCTGCGGATCGATCTGGTGGCACACAGCATGGGAACACGGCTTACGCTGCAGACGCTGGTGCTGTTGCGGCGCCGCTGCGAGACCGCACCGATGATCGACGAGATGATCCTGGCTGCGCCGGACATCGGGGCGGAGAAGCAGAACGACGATTTCGCGACGTTGATGGGCGACACGCGCAGCTGTGCGCGGCGCACGACGATCTATGTGTCCGCCAACGACTCAGTGCTGGCGGCGTCGCAGACAATCCACGGAGGCATTCCGCGCGCGGGACGCGATCCGGTGACGGCCTATGCCTATCAAAGCGCGCCGGGCGATCAGGCGACCTTCGCGAACGGCACGGTGGATGTGATCGATGCCGACGATGCGCCGGGCGACGACCTGGGGCACGGCTACTTCGCGGTGTCGTATGAAGCGATCAGTGACATTGCGCAGACGTTGAACGATGTGCCGTCGCTGCGGCGGACGGCGCCAAGTGCGAACTATCCGGCGACGCTCGGCTGTGGGCTAAAGCAGCCGGTGGCATGCGATCCGCAGGCGCCGCGCTATCGCCTGATCGTGGCGGAGCAGCGGCGGCAGCGGCCGAGCTGGCTGAGAAACTGGATACGAAGCCTGATCCCACTCAGGCCGGGCGAGTGATGACCTCGACACCGCTCTCGCGCGCGACGAGCAGGGTGGTGGCGAGGCCTATGAAAAGGCCGTGTTCGACGACGCCGACAATGTCGCCCAGCGCGCGGGCGAGTGCGGGTGCATCGGCGATTTCGCCGAAGGCGCAGTCGTAGATGAAGTTGCCGCCGTCGGTCTTGTAGACCACGCCGTCTTTCACACGCTGCGTGATCGGGATGGCGGGATAGCCGAGGGCACGCACCGCTTCGGCGATCTTCTTCGCGGTGGTGATATGGCCATACTCCACCACCTCGACCGGCAGCGTGAACTTGCCGAGCTTCTTCACGACCTTGGAGGCGTCGGTGATGACGATCATCTGTTTCGAGGCGGCGGCGACGATCTTCTCGCGCAGCAACGCACCACCGGCACCCTTGATCAGGGTGAGATCGGGATCGGCTTCGTCCGCCCCGTCGATGGTGAGGTCGAGCGGCGCCAGGGCGTCGAGTTCGGCCAGCGGGATGCCGAGGCTGCGCGCCTTGGCGGCGGTGCGCTCCGACGTCGGCACGCCGGTGACGGTGAGGCCGCCGCGCACGCGGGGAGCGAGGACGTCGAGAAACGCCTCCGCCGTGGTGCCGGTGCCGAGCCCGAGCTTCATGCCGTCGCGCACATATTCCACCGCTTTCGCGGCAACGGCGCGTTTGAGTTCGTCTTGAGTCGGGGTGGCCATAAGGCGGACCTTAGTGGACGCTCCCGCCTTGCGCGAGAGGTTCGGGCGAGACAAGTTTTCCCGTCTCTTTGAATGTGTCCGGCGGCCCGATGAATCCGAACCAGCGTTGGCTTTATGCACTTGCCGTGCTGATCGTCGCGGCGCTCTTCGGCGTGAACCGGATGGGCGGCACGCAGCCGGATGCGCCGCACCGCGCGCCACCGTCGCATTCGCAGCAGCAGGAGCGGTCGTCGCCCCCGCCCGCCGAATCGACGGCTGCGCCATCGGAGGCTTCGGCATCGTCCGGCGATGTGGTGTGGTCGCATGGCGAAAATGGTTCGGCACAGAATGCAGAGCATCACTGGCGCAAACATGGCCGCGAGTTTCCGGAATATCGCAGCGCGGCAGAGTATGAGGTCGGCGCCCTCGCCTTCGTCCGCACCCCGCCGCCCGGCACCGAGACCAAGCACCGAGGCAACGGCGACACGCTCTATTACAACGCGGCGACGAACACGTTCGCGGTGGCCGATCGCGACGGCGAACCGCGCACCTTCTTCCGCCCGAACAATGGCCGCGTCTATTGGGACCGGCAATGAGCGAGACGGAGCGCTTCCCCTGCCGGTGTTGCGGCTCGTTGGTGCTGGCAGAATTGGGCGCGTACGAGATTTGCCGGGTCTGCGACTGGGAAGACGACCCGGTGCAATCCGCCGATCCGGACTTTGCCGGCGGCGCGAATGCGCTGAGCCTCAACGCGGCACGGGCTGCGTGGGCGGCGGCAACGCAAAGCTGACAGGCTGCTGCCAAAATCCGGCTCCACGCGTTCTATAACGGGCGCAAAGGAGATCCCGCTATGGCGATAAAGCGATACACGGCGAGCTGTCACTGCGGCGCGGTGAAGGTGGAAGCCGATCTCGATCTGATGGCGGGCACGAGCCGTTGTAATTGCTCGATCTGCCGCAAGTCGCGCTGGTGGGGCACCAATGTGAAGCCAGATGCGGTGCACGCGATCCACGGCGCGGACAACACGTTCGGCTACAGCTACGGCAGCAATTCCATCGACCTGCGCATCTGCAAGACCTGCGGCCTGCGCGTCTATGGCACCGGCGACATTCCGCAAATGGGCGGCGCCTTCGTGGCGATCAACGTCGCGTGCCTCGACAATGTGAGCGATGAGGAAATGGCCGCCATTCCGGTCCGCATCTGCAACGGCCGCGACAACGACTGGATGCACGAACCGGCGGTTACGAGTTATCTCTAGAGCTGTCTGTGCTTAAGCTAGGCGGCGTGCCAATTGGAGAGATTTTCCAAAGCGCGATGCCATCGCGAGAGATGAGTATCTCTTCGCCTGCAATGACGCGCTCGATTAGCGCATCCAAGGTCTCCGCCACTTCCGCAATGGAATAAGTCGCCGTCATTCGGCGATCTTACTCCACCGTCACGCTCTTTGCGAGGTTGCGGGGTTGGTCGACATCGGTGCCTTTGGCGACGGCGGTGTGATAGGCGATCAGCTGCACCGGCACCGAATAGAGCAGCGGCGCGATGAACGGGTCGGCGTCGGGGACTTCGATCAGTTTCCACACGCCATCGCCGGCCTGCTCGATGCCCTTCTTGTCGGAGATCAGCACCACTTTGCCGCCGCGCGCCATCACCTCCTGCATGTTGGAGATGGTCTTCTCATAAAGCGCACCGGACGGCGCGATCACGATCACCGGCGTGTGCTCGTCGATCAGCGCGATGGGGCCGTGCTTGAGTTCGCCGGCGGCGTAGCCTTCGGCGTGGATGTAGGAAATCTCTTTCAGCTTCAGTGCGCCTTCCATGGCGAGCGGGAACATCGAGCCGCGGCCGAGATAGAGCACGTCGCGGGCCGTTTTCGCGATCTCCTGACCGATGGTTTCGACCTTCGCCTCGCTCTTGAGCAGTTCGACAATGTGGCGCGGGGTTTCGATCAGCGCCTGACACAGGCGCGTTTCGTCTTCCGCAGTGAGCACACCGCGGGCGCGGCCAGCCGCCAATGCCAGCGACGCCAGCGCCGCGAGTTGGCAGGTGAATGCTTTGGTCGAGGCGACGCCGATCTCCGGTCCAGCGAAAATCGGCACCACAATGTCGGCTTCGCGCGCGATCGAGCTTTCGACCACGTTCACGACCGCTATGGTGATCTGATCGTTCGCCTTGGCATCGCGCAGCGCGGCGAGCGTGTCGGCGGTTTCGCCCGACTGCGAGATAAACAACGCGACGCCCTTCGGCGGATAGACGGGATCGCGGTAGCGCAGTTCCGACGCGATGTCGGCCTCCACCGGCAGGCGCGCCAGCTTCTCGAACCAGTACTTGCCGACGAGACCGGCATAGAACGCGGTGCCGCAGGCGGAGATCGTGAGACGCGGTGCGGTCGCGAGCGCCTGACCAAGGCCGGCTTCGTGGATCGCGACGTTCGGGCCGACGGGATCGATATAATGCGCGAGCGTGTGGCCGATCACTTCGCCCTGCTCGTGAATCTCCTTCGCCATGAAGTGACGCTGGCCACCCTTGTCGACCAGTGCGGCGGAGGCGGTGGTGATCTTCACTTCACGGTTGGCGAGACGGCCCTCGCCGTCATAGATCGTGACGTCCGGTCCCTGGATTACGACGACGTCGCCGTCTTCGAGATAGGCGACGCGGTTGGTGAAGGGCGCGAGCGCAAAGGCATCGGAGCCGAGATAGGCTTCCTTCTCGCCATAACCGACGGCAAGCGGGCTGCCTTCGCGGGCGCCGATCACGAGGCCGTCGTGATCCTTGAAGATCATCGCGAGACCGTAGGCACCGTGCAGACGGCGCACCGCGGCGATGGCGGCATCCTTCGGCGACAGGCCCTGATCGAGATAGTCCTGCACCAGATGGACGCAGACTTCGCTGTCCGTTTCCGACGCGAACTTGTGGCCCTTCGCGATCAGCTCGGCGCGCAGCTCACGGAAATTCTCGATGATGCCGTTGTGCACCAGCGCGACGTCTTTCGAGGCGTGCGGATGCGCGTTGGTTTCGTTCGGCTGGCCGTGCGTCGCCCAGCGCGTGTGACCGATGCCCGTCTTGCCGGAGAGCGGACGCTTGGCGAGTTCATTGCCGAGCTCCGTCAGCTTGCCCGGTGCGCGGCGGCGGGCGATCTGGCCACCGACCAGGGTGGCAATACCGGCGGAGTCATAGCCGCGATATTCCAGACGCTTCAGCGCATTCAGAATGTCGATGGCGACATCGTTGGATCCGGCAACGCCGACGATTCCACACATGCTATTTGCCCTTTGCGGCCTTCTCGGCGCGCTTCTTCTTGCGGAATTTCTCCGCCCAGCCCGTCACTTGTTTCTGTTCGGCGCGCGTCA
>DATAHD010000458.1:0-12792 GCA_036263395.1 Rhizomicrobium sp.
TGGCCAGTTCGACATCATCGTCACGGTCGCCGGCGGCGGTCTGTCCGGCCAGGCCGGTGCGGTCCGTCACGGCATCAGCCGCGCGCTTGTGGCCTATGAGCCCGCGCTGCGCGCCGCGCTGAAGCCGGGTGGTTTCCTCACCCGCGACCCGCGCGCCGTCGAGCGCAAGAAGTACGGCAAGCCGAAGGCCCGCCGCAGCTTCCAGTTCTCGAAGCGCTAAGCGCACCGAACTTCGGTTCAAAGATCGGCGGCCCGCAGCGATGCGCGGCCGCCGTTTCTTTTTCAGCGCGATGTTGGCGGGAGAATCCGCTGCTTGGGTCTGGAGCGGGGCGCCAGTGCCGCTATAGTTGTTGGACGTAGGTTTGTGCGGCTTGGTAGAGGCGCTCTGTATCTGCATGGAAGTGCCGACCAACAAGTTCCGGTTGATGCGGTTTTGGAGTGACGAGTGGCCGGAGGCGGATCGCTTTCCGGTCTGGCGGGAGCTTGTCACCAACCGATTGCTGCAGGCCGACGTTCAGCAGACGGTCGGTGATCCGTTTCATGCGCTTGTCTATATGCGGGCGCTTCCGACCTTGCGGTTCGGGTGGGGGACCGTTGGGGCTTCGCACTACGAGCGGACGCGCAAGATCGTCGCTGCCGACAACAACGACTTCGTGCTGATGATGAACCTGCAGGGGGCGTTCTCGGTCTCGCAGCCGGGCAGGTCGGTCAAGCTGGAGCCGGGGGATGCGTTTCTCACGGCGTGTTCGGAGACGGGCGCGTTCAGCCGCGTCAGTCCGGGCAAGATCCTGTTCCTGCGGATGCCGCATGAAAGCGTGGCGACGGTGGTGCGCAATGCCTATTCGAATGTCGGGCGGCTGATCCCGCACAACACCGAAGGGCTGCGGCTGCTGGCGGGCTATCTGCGGCTGCTCGACGAAGGCGATCCGCTGACGAGTGCGAAGGCGCAGTCGATCGTGACAGGGCACGTGCGCGATCTTCTGGCGCTGACGCTCGGTTCGCTTGGCGATGCGCTGGAGGCGAGTGAGGAACGCGGCGGCGTAAAGGCGGCGCGGCTGGCAGCGATCAAAGCCCATATCGACGGCCAGTCGGCGGATCACGATCTGACGGCAGGATCGGTTGCGGCGTTCTTCAGGATTTCGGAGCGCCATCTGCAGCGGCTGTTCAAGGAGGAGGGCGCGACCTTCTCCAACTTCGTGCTCGCGAAGCGGCTGTCTAATGCGTACGAGGCGATCGTACGCGGCCGCGACGACGATGCGCGCAACATCAGCCAGATCGCTTATGACTGCGGCTTCGGCGATATCTCCTATTTCAACCGCTGCTTCCGGCGGCGCTATGGCAGTTCGCCGGCCCGCCTGCGCTCGGCGCCGATGTTGCGGGTGCATTGACGCCGCAATGCGGGCGGTTGCCCAGGGATGTGGCAAAGGCGGCTACGGCTAACCCGTTGGTCGCTTTTGTGGAACTGCGATTGAACCAAGTTCCGGGTCCCGCGTTGCTACAAACGGATTGCACTGCAACCTTTTGAAGGGACTTGAGATATGACCACTGCAAGCGCTACCACCGTCTCGACCGCCAAGAAGCGCGTTCGCAAGGCGAAAGCCGCCGTGAAAAAGGCGATGCCTCTGGAAACCACCGCGAAAACGGCGAAGAAGGCCGTGAAGATCGGCGCGATCGGCGCCGGTGCGATGATGGCCGGGAAGGCCGCGTTCTCCGCGCTGCGCTATGTCGTGGGTTCGGTGATCGTTGTCGGCGCCGCCGTGGCCGCCGCTTCGCTGATCCCGAAGCCGATGCAGCGTCAGTTGATCGGCAATGCCCGCAGCGTCGCGCTGTTGGCGCGCGACAAGGCGCTCGAGGGTGCGAAGTCGCTCGCGGCCTGATCGCGAAGAGTTTGAAGCGCGCCGGTGCCGATGGGCACCGGCGCGTTCTTCATTTCAGGCGTGCGCCGGGGCTTTCGCGGCCGGTGCCGGGGTAGTACGGCCCTTGTGCCAGCGCCACAGCGCGTAGCCAGCACCCGCGGCCACGATCAGCAGGCCGCCGCCGATCAGTGGACGATGCGCGAGCCAGGCGAGCGCAATCACGACCAGGGTGATCGGCAGCGCGACGACGAACGCGACCGCGCCCGCGGCGCCGCGCACGATCGAGCCGAGGAACGGCAAGACCGATGCGAGTGTCGATAGCGGGCTGAGGAACCAGGCGAGGCCGGCCCACACAACGATCAGGCCGACGAGGCGCAGGATCCAGGTGAGGAAAGACTCTTCGCTTCGCTTCTCCGCGATCATTTGAGCTGCGGTCTGATTGCCAATCGCGGCGGCGTGCACCTGATAGCCATTGGGCGCGACGTAGGCGGCGAAGCTGTCACCCGATTGCGCGGCAAGTATCGACAGTGTGGTGCCGGATTTCAGGCCGCGATAGCTGACGCGCAGGTCGCCGACCTTTGGCTGCTGTGCGCTGGCGTTGTAGTAAGCGTCGCCGCTGCGCGTCCAACCGTCGGGCGCTTCCGGCTTCAGCACGGTATCAGGATCGACGAGGTCGAGCGTATCGGCGCCGAGCTTGTAGCCGCCGAGCGTCGTGTCGTCGGCGTTGAGGCGCTGCGAGGCGAGGCTCTTCGACGGGTTCTCATGGCCTTCGGGATGCTTGAACTCCGATGAGTCGATCGCATCGGCCGACCATTCTTTCGAATAGGTGTAGGTCGTCGTTGTCTTCTGACTGCCGCCAAGCTGATCTTCGGTGTGGCTCTTCTCGGTCTCTTTCCACTGATACATCTCGGCGGTGCGCATGACGCTCACCTGACCGGGGAATTCGAGGCTGAGATCGGAGTCGGAGACGGCCTGTGGCGCGTTCACCTGGCCGATGACGTGCACCAACTTGCCGGCATTGGCGGGCGACGGCGCGGAGGCGCTGGCCTCCACCACGTTCGCCGCTGCGGAGTTCAGGCCAACGATGGCTTCGACGGCGCGGCCTTCATTCCACCACAGCAGAACAATGGCGCCGATGACGAGCGCCGGCCCAGCGATGAGGCCAAGAAACGATCCGCCCAGGCGCGAGAAAAATCCGCGCGAAGAAACTTCTGTAAATGTGTCCGGCATAGCCCCCTCCCAGAGTTGTGCGAAAGGGTGCGCGCAAAACGCACCCCTTCTCAAGCCGCAGTGATGATGATCGTCAGGCCGTGGCGGGCGCCGCGGGCGCTGTGCCGCCCTTGGGATCTTCGCCGTACTGGTTCGGCCCCACGGTACCCGGCTGCACCCAGAAATAGATCATGGCGATCAGCGCGATGACCGCGACCAGATTCACGATCCAGCCGATGGTAAAATAGAACGCGAGGAAGCCAAGCGCACCGAACGGCCCGGTGATGGCCGTCATCAGGGCGACGATCTGGAAGATCAGCTGCGGGATGATGAGCGCCCAGACGAGCGTGCCGGGACGGCCGATGTCCTGCAGCCGGCGCGCGCCCATGCCTGCCTGCGGCAGCAGCAGGCCGAGGCCGACGACCGCGCCGAGGAGCGAGGTGTGGAGGATCGAACCGATGATTGCGGCGACAATAGAGACGACAACGCAAGCCAAGACGAAGTACCAGAACGTCTTGCGCCGGACGCGGCCCTGCATGTCGAAGTAGTGATTGGTGATGGTGTCCTGGAAAATGGCAATAACAGCTTGCGGATTGAACGAGTCCATTGGTCCCTCCTGCCGGCAGAACGCCGGATTTCCCCGCCTAAACGCGCGGGACTCGTACGGTTTTCAGCTAAGGATGGGGGCTATGCGCTGTCAACTTGGCCGGCGAATTGCGGTGAATAGGGTGTGACGCTAAACACCCCGCCATGACCGCACGCATCTTCATCGACGGCGCCGCCGGGACCACCGGCCTGGAAATCCGCGAACGTCTCGCCGGCCGCGAGGACGTGGCTGTGTTCGAGCTGCCGGATGCCGAGCGAAAGAGCGTGACGGCGCGAGCCGAGGCACTGAACGATGCCGATCTGGCGATCCTGTGCCTGCCGGACGCCGCCGCCAAAGAGTCGGTGTCGCTGATCAAGAATAACAAGGTGCGGGTGATCGATGCCTCGACGGCGCATCGCGTGGCGCCGGGCTGGGCTTACGGCTTTGCCGAGATGGCGCCCGGGCAGCGTGAGGCGATCGCGGGATCGACGCGGGTGTCCAATCCGGGGTGCTATCCGACCGGCTTCCTCGCGCTGGTGCGGCCGCTGGTAAGCGCCGGGATGGTGCCGGCGGACTTTCCGCTGACGACGAATGCGGTGTCCGGATATTCGGGCGGCGGCAAGTCGATGATTGAGGAATTCGAGAAGGCGGACTCGCCGGCCTATGTGGAGACGGTGTTTCGCACCTATGCGCTGACACTGGCGCACAAGCATGTGCCGGAGATGCAGGTGCATGCGGGATTGAAGCATGCGCCGGTGTTTGCGCCGAGCGTGGGGCGGTTCTACCGCGGGATGATCGTCGAGGTGCCGCTGCAGCTGTGGGCGCTGCCGCGTCAGCCGACGGTCGCTGCGGTGCACGACATTCTCGCTTCGGCTTATGAGCATGAGAAGCTAATCGAAGTGGCGGGGCTTGAAGAAGCTGCGTCGCTGAAGACGCTCGATGCCGAGATGGTGAAGAACACCAACGGCATGAAGCTGTTCGTGTTCGGCAACGACAAGATGCAGCAGGCACGGTTGGTTGCGGTGCTCGACAACCTCGGCAAAGGGGCAGGGGGCGCTGCCATCCAGAACATGAACATCATGCTGGGGCTGCCGGAAACCACGGGCCTCGTCTGATGTACCGGCCGCCGTTTTTCGCGGTGGACGATGTCGCCATTCTGCATGACGTGATCCGCAGCCGCGTGTTTGCGACGCTTGCTGTGGCCGATGAGGGGCGTGTGCGGTTCGCCTATGCGCCGGTTGTGCTCGATGCGGCGGGCGAGAAGGGCGCGCTGCGCTTTCACCTGGCGCGCGGCAATCCGCTGGCGAAGCTGGAGGACGGGGCGCGGGTGGCGTTCTCGTTTGTGGCGAGCGATGCGTATGTCTCGCCGGACTGGTACCGCACCATCGTGACGGTGCCGACGTGGAATTACATCGCCGTCGAAGCGGAAGGCGCGGTGCGGCAGACCTCGCGCGAGGCGTTGCTGCAGCTGGTGCTCGATCTGTCGGCGCAGGAAGAGGTTCGGCTTTTGCCGAAAGAGCCGTGGCTGATCGACAAGGTGCCGCCGGAGCGGACGGAGATGCTGCTCAATGGCATCGTCGGGTTTGCGGTGGAGTTGGACCGGCTGGAGGGCAAGTTCAAGCTCTCGCAGGACAAGAAGCCGGAGGATTTCGAAGGCGTGATCGCGGGGCTCGAAGCACGCGGCGATGCGGCGAGCCTTGCGGTGGCGAAGGCGATGCGTAGTACCCTAAGCTGATGTTGCAGATTCACCCTCCCCTTGAGGGAGGGTCGAAATTTGCGGCGCAAATTTCGGGGAGGGGTTCAACGCCGATGGTGAGACGAGGACCCCACCCCGAAAATGCTGCGCATTTTCGACCCTCCCTCAAGGGGAGGGTGATTGCTTGCTGTGCGCTTCTGCTTCTCACGGTGACCACTGCGCATGCCGCCGACTATGTCCCGCCGCCCGGCGATGCGTGGAGCAAACACACGGCGGCACAGGAAGGCTTCGACGGCGCGAAGTTGCAGGCGGCTATCGACTTTGCGGTTGCCAGTGAGACCAAATTTCCGCCGGCGCTCGCGAAGGTCGCCGACGTCCGCGATATGCGGCTGTATATTCCGATCTCGTTTGCGAAGGAGCCGTTTTCGGACCCGATCGGGCCGCTGGCGCCTCGGGCGGCGCCGAACGGGATTGTGATCCGGCATGGCTATATCGTCGCCGAGTGGGGCGATACGCATGCCGTCGACATGACGCATTCTGTGACGAAGACGTTTCTCTCGGCGGTCGCGGGCCTCGCATACGACCGGCACATGATCCGCGATGTGAACGATCGCGTGATTGATTACGTGCAGCCGACGCCGGACTTCATGCTGGAGCACAATCAGCCGATCACCTGGGACCAGATGCTGCGGCAGACGAGCGGCTGGGTTGGCACGATGTGGGGCAAGCCGTGGTGGGCGGATCGGCCGGGCGAGCATCCGTATGATGAGTTGGCTGCGGGGCCGCCGCCGGTTGGCAAAGAATGGAAGTACTCCGATGTGCGGGTGAATGCGCTGTCGCTCGCACTCAACTAT
Organism: Rhizomicrobium sp.; assembly: GCA_036263395.1. Taxonomy (GTDB): domain Bacteria; phylum Pseudomonadota; class Alphaproteobacteria; order Micropepsales; family Micropepsaceae; genus Rhizomicrobium. Next base: position 6,202 of record DATAHD010000458.1, read on the forward strand.
GTGTGGAAGCGGCCGCTGCCCGATGTGCTCAAAGAGAACGTCATGGATCCCATCGGCGCGTCGAATACGTGGCACTGGGAAGGCTATGACAATTCCTGGGTGACGATCGATGGGCAGCGCATTCACGCGGTGCCGGGCGGCGGGCACTGGGGCGGCGGGATGTTCATCGACGCGCGCGACATGGCGCGGATGGGACTGCTGGGGCTGAACAACGGGCACTGGGGCAGCAGACAGATTCTCTCGCGCGACTGGATCAAGCGTTCGCGCACGCCGACGGGGCCTAATCCCGGTTATGGCTACATGAACTGGTTTCTCAACACCGACAAGAAACTGTTCCCCGCGGCGCGCGAGGACGCGGTCGCGTTCATCGGCAATGGCGACAACATCGTCTATCTCGACTATCAGCACGACATCGTCGCAGTGGTGCGATGGATCGACGACGGACAGAAGGCGGAGTTCGTGCGTCTGCTGCTCGCCAGTCTCAAGCAAGGATGATCATGCGCAAGACCGTCGCCGCTGCCGTCATTCTGTCTCTCGTCGCGTCGCCTGCGATAGCAGCACAGTCGAAGGGCGGCATGGTTGTTCCGCTCAAGCAGCTTTCGGCGGGGGCGTGTGTCGTGCTGGCACCGCAGGGATGGATGGTGCGCGATATCAATGAACAGTCTTCGACGCTGACGGTCGCCTCGCCGGGCGGCAATCTGCGCGCGACCTATGGCGTCGTCGGCGTCAACAGTGCGCAAGCGGCCGGGTATTACGGCGGGCAGTATCGCACGCCGGAGACGTTCGCGACGTATCTCGCCACCAAGATGTTCGACAGCGAGCCGATGACCCGGCAGACGCAGGCGTTGCCGCATGGGTTCTCGATGATCCCGTGGAATACAGCGAGCGGCTATAGCGGCTACACCTTGTTCAAGCGCTACCCGCTGCCGTCCGATCCGGGCGGGTACATCGTGTCGGTGTATATCGGCGCGGCGCCGACGGGAGAGGCGTGGCGGCTTGTGCCGTTGTCGATGTCGATCGCGACGTCGATCCGCTGCCGTACGCAGCTGCAACCGCCGCCGCCAAACGATTTCCGCCCGGCCGAAGGTGCGAAGTGTTTCGGCAGCGAGTGCCGCGAAGGCGATGTGGCGTCGGGCGATACCAATGCGATCCTCGGCACAGGCTACATGCACGATCCGAAGACGGGGCAGAACTACTATACGCGCAACAGCGACTGGCAGACGAACGGGCCGCAGGGGCCCGGCGTCTACAAGCGCAACGGCAACGACGTCACGAAGCTATCGCCGGGGCTGCAATGATGCGGGCGACAGTCGCTTCGGTACTCGCCGTTTCGCTGCTTGGGCCGCTCGCGCCAGCACACGCCGATAGCGCGGCGCAGATTGCAGACATCCGCTGCGCGATCGTCAGCATGAACCTGCCGAAGGAAGAGGGCGAAGCAGCGCCGACGGCGGCGATGATCTCGGTGATGTTCTTCCTCGGCCGCATCGAGGGCCGCGACCCGCATTACGACGTGAAAGCCGCTATCGGTGCGCAGATGGCGGTGATGACGCCGTCCGATCGCGCCACCGAAAGCAAAAGGTGCATCACCGAGATGTTGGAGAAGGGCAAGGCCGCCGAACAACTCGGCCTCGACCTGCTCAATCAGGGGCACGTTGAAGTTCGCCCTATGTGAGGCGATGCGCTACTGCGCTTTCACCTTCACGTAGGAGCCCGGGGCGTCTTCGATCGGTTTAAGTTTGCCGTCGCCAGGTTTGCGGGCGGGGACTTTGGCGCCGGAGCGCTTTGACAGCCACGCGTCCCAATCCGGCCACCAGGAGCCGGGGTGTTCGGTGGCGCCGGCCTGCCAGGTTTCGACCTTGGGCGGGTAGGGCGTGCCGGTGTCGCCGCCGACGGCGTCGTTGGTCCAATACTGGTACTTCTTCGCCGACGGCGGATTGATCACGCCGGCGATGTGGCCGCTGCCGGCGATGATGTAGCGGATCGGGCCGCTGAACAGGCGCGTGGTCTTGTAGATCGAGCGGAAGGGGGCGATGTGGTCTTCCTTCGCACTCTGCAGATAGACCGGCACTTTCACCTTCGATGGATCGAGGCGGACGTTGTCGAGCGACAGCTGGCCCTTCGCGAACGCGTTGTTCTTGTAGAACTCGCGCAGATAGAACAGGTGTGTCGCCTCCGGCATCCGCGTCGTGTCGGAATTCCAGTAGAGCAGGTCGAACGGCATCGGCGTCTTGCCGAGCAGGTAGTTGCTCACCACAAACGACCAGATCAGATCGTTCGCGCGCAGCATGTTGAAGGTGGTCGCCATCTTGGCGCCTTCGAGCACGCCGCCGGCGTTCTCCATCTGCTGCTTCATGGCGTCGAGTTGAACGTCATCCACGAAGATCTGCAGGTCGCCCGCTTCGCTGAAATCGGCTTGCGAGGCGAAGAAGGTTGCCGAGTTGACCCGGTTGTCGTTCCGCGCCGCCATGTAGGACAGGGTGGACGACAGCAAGGTGCCACCGATGCAGTAGCCGACGACATTCGGATCGGGCACGCCGGTTGCATCGTTCACCGCATCGAGCGCCGCGAAGATGCCATCGCGCATGTAGTCTTCGAACGTCGCTTCCGCGAGCTTCTTGTCCGGGTTCACCCACGAGGCGACAAACACGGTGTAGCCCTGCGCCGACAGCCAGCGGATGAAGGAGTTCTCCGGGCGAAGATCGAGGATGTAGAACTTGTTGATCCACGGCGGGAAAATCAGCAGCGGACGCTCATAGACTTGCTCCGTGGACGGATCGAACTGCAGGAGCTCGATCAGCTCGTTGCGGAAGATCACCTTGCCGGGGGCGGTGGCGATGTTCTCGCCGATCCGGAATGCATCGGCGGATTGGCGGATCGAGAGCTCGCCATGGCCGCGTTCCAGGTCTTCGAGCAGGTTGTTGAGACCCTTCACGAGGTTCTCGCCATTCGACTGCAGGGTGGCGCGCAGCACTTCGGGATTGGTCATCACGAAGTTGGTTGGGGCGAGCGCGTCGGCGAATTGCTTGGTGTAGAACTCGATGCGTTTCTTCTGCGCCGGATCGAGGCCTTCGACCTTGGCCACCGTCTGCTGCATCCAGTTGGCGGTGAGCAGGTAGCTCTGCTTGATGAAATCGAAGACCTGGTTTTCCTGCCAGTCCTTGTCCTTGAAGCGCTTGTCGCCGGGCTTGGGCTGCACCATCGGCTCGACATCGCCGCCCAGCATCCGGCGCGCGCTGTTCTCCCAAAGGCTCATCCAGTCGCGCCACAACTCGAACTGCGCTTCGACGAGAGCCGTTGGGTTCGACGACATCGCCTTGGCGAGCTCCATGAAGGCGCCGCTGACGTTGAGCGGATCGCGCGGCTCCTTGCCGCCGGCCTTCGCGGCCTGGCGCTGCAGGAAGTTGGTGAGCAGCTGCTGCGACTGCTGCCCGACGCGCATCATGTTTTTGGCGAAGGTCGCCGGATCGCCAATGCGATAGGCCGACTCCGGTGCGGCCGCCGCTTCTGCCGGTTTGGCGTCGGCCGGTTTGGGATCGGCCGCCGGCTTCTCAGCGGTCGTGTCTTTGGCTTTGCCTGTTTTCTTGGCCATTGCGTTCCACCCTGTCGTTAACAGATAGCGCGCCGGGCTTCGCCCGGTCCAGCATGCCGCTGCGGTGCTTGCCCTTCGCCGATACGTCAGGATGGGGTGCGACAACTCGGTCCCCTGCACAGTTTCCTGACCAGAAGGCTTGATTTTGTTCGCACTTTAACTTGGACGGGCCGGAACTGGCTTGTATAGGTAACGCCGGTTCGGCAAGCGTGCTGCAGTGCGGCGCGCGCTGAAGGAGGATTGGCATGAGCGTTGGGCTGGCGAAACATCTTCTGCGTGCTGCTGCGGTCGTGGCGATCGCCTCGGCAACCGGCGGGTGCTCAAGCGTCCCAAGCTGGATGAACCCCTTCGGCGACGACGACACCACGACGGCTGACGACAACGGCGCACCGGTGGATCAGAGCGCTTCCAACACGCCGCCGCCCGCCGATCCGAACGATGCCGCGCCGAACCTCGCCGATGTTCCGGATCGTCCGGCGCCGGCCGCCACACCGGATTCGCAGCGCCAGGTTGCTTCGTCGCTCGCCGCCGATCGCAAAGCCACGCAGTACAGCGGCGAGACTCTGCGCGGCGATGCTGCAGCTGCCGCTGCACCGCCGCCGCCGCCGGATACCGTCGATACGTCGCTGGCCGAATCCGGCAGCAGCACAACGACAACCACCACAACAACCACGGCTGCGGCTGCGCCGTCTTCGGACTCCGATGACAGTTCGAGCAGCAGCGACACGCAGGTCGCGTCGTCGTCTTCCGACACGAGCAGCGCGCCTGCACCGGCCGTGAGCACAACGCCCGCGCCGCCCGTGGCTGCGCCGACGACGGCTGTTGCTTCGACCACGATGGCGCCGCCGCTGGCCGCCGGTGATGGCAAGCCGGCCGTGCCGCCGCTTGGTGCCGCCGGCACGCGCGTTGCCGGTATTGCCGGTGCGCCGATGGCCGACCCCAGCGACGCAGCACTTGGCTTCCAGCGTTCCAGCGCACCGCCGCTCGACGCGTCGGTCTCGCAGTTCGTCGCGCCGTCGATCATCAACCGTTATCGCCAGACGGCGAACGGTGGTGGCGTGGCGCTCGCCAGCAACACGGTCGCGCCAGTTCAGGCTGCGCGGTCCTCACGCCGTTCGCGCGGTGGTATGGGTGGACCGGAGCAGATGAGCGGCTCCGTTGTCGCCAATCTGGATTCGCTATCGGGACCCGCGGTCACCTCTGCGCCGGCCGCTTACGCGTCGCCGGTCGGTACGCCGTCGGCTGTGGTCATGTTCCCGGGCGACACGACAATCCTGAATGCCTCCGCACGGGCACAGGTTCGCGCCGCCGCCGAGAGCTTCCGCGTGAGAGGCAACACCGGCACCATCCGCGTCGTCGGCCACGCCTCGAGCCGTACCGGCAATATGCCGGTGGAGCGCCATCTCGTGGTGATCTTCGAGAAGTCGCAGCAGCGGGCCAATTCGGTTGCGCAGGAACTGATCCGGGACGGTGTTCCGGCGGACAAGGTCCTGATCGAAGCGGTAGGTGACTCCCAGCCCGTTTATTACGAATCCATGCCGAAGGGCGAAGACGGGAACCGCCGGGCGGAGATTTTCCTGCAGAGCTGAGTTGCTTCAGGAAAACCGGCAAACCCGTTGACCTGACGGGCACATTTTCCGATTGTGGCAGCGCAAAGCCGGTGCTTTGCCACAACCCACGGTCTATCGATGCAAACCGACTTCTACCGCATTAAGCGGCTGCCGCCTTACGTCATTGAGGAAGTTAACATCCTCAAGGCGCAGGCGCGAGCGCGCGGGGAAGACATCATCGACTTCAGCATGGGCAATCCGGACATGCCCACGCCGCAGCATATCGTGGACAAGCTGATCGAGACGGCGAAGGACCCGCGCTCGAACCGCTACTCGGCCTCGCGCGGCATCAAGGGACTGCGCAAGGCGTATTCCGCATTCTACAAGCGCCGCTTTGGCGTGACGCTCGATCCCGACAAGGAAGTGATCGCGAACCTGGGTTCGAAGGAAGGCTTTGCCAACCTCGCGCAGGCGATAACGGCGCCAGGTGATGTCGTGCTGGTGCCGAATCCGGCTTACCCAATTCATGCCTTCGGCTTCATTCTCGCAGGCGCCGCGATCCGGCATGTGCCGGCGACGACGCCGGAGCAGTATCTGAGCCAGCTTGGTCGCGCCGTGCGCCATTCGGTGCCGCCGCCGATTGCGCTGGTGGTGAACTATCCGTCGAACCCGACGGCGCAGGTCGTGGGCCTGGACTTCTACAAGGAGGTCATCAAGTTCGCGAAGAAGCACGAGATCTGGGTGCTGTCCGATCTCGCTTATGCCGACATCTATTTCGACGACAACAATCCGCCGCCGTCGATCCTGCAGGTCGATGGTGCGAAGGATATCGCGATCGAATTCCAGTCGCTGTCGAAGACCTATGCGATGCCGGGCTGGCGCATGGGCTTTGCGGCCGGCAACAGCCATCTGATTGGCGCTCTGGCGCGCATCAAGTCGTATCTCGACTACGGTGCTTATACGCCGATCCAGGTTGCGGCAGCAGCGGCTCTGAATGGGCCGCAGAACGTCGCCGACGAAATTCGCGCGACGTACAAGGCGCGCCGCGATGTGCTGACCAAGAGCATGGCGCAGGCTGGATGGGATATCCCGTCGCCGCCGGCATCGATGTTCGCGTGGGCGCCCGTGCCGGAGTCCTACCGCGAGAAGGGCTCGATGGAGTTCGCAAAACAGTTGTTGATCCATGCCAAGGTCGCCGTGCTCCCGGGCACGGGTTTCGGCGAATACGGCGAAGGCTATGTGCGCGTGGCGCTGGTCGAAAACGAACACCGCATCCGTCAGGCGGCGCGCAACGTGAAGAAATTTCTTTCTCTGCGCGTCAATGAACCGGCGGTTCTGGAAGACGCAAAATGAAGCCTTCTTTGAAGATCGCGATCGCCGGCCTTGGCACTGTCGGGGGCGGCGTGCTGAAGGTGTTTCACCTGCGCGGCAACGAGTTGTCGGAGCGGGCAG
>DATAHD010000459.1:0-2669 GCA_036263395.1 Rhizomicrobium sp.
CGGATCAGGATCATGCCGCGGCCGGGTTTCGCCTTGGCGATGCGGCCGGCGAACGAGCGCGCACCGACGGCGAGCGTGGCGATGCCGGCGACGGTGATGGCGGTGCCGAGGCCCATCGCGAAGGTCGAGGCGACGCCGATCCAGAACAGGCCCTGCGCAAGCGCGAACACCAGCACGATGATCGCGCCCGAGCACGGACGCAGACCGACGGCGATCACCGCCGACAGCGCACGGCGAAACCAATGCCTGCCGCCGAGTTCGCTCGGCTCCGGCGCATGCGCATGGCCCCAGGCGGAGGCTTCGTCCTCGTGATCATGGTCATGATGCGCATGATCGTGCGCCTGATGCGCGTGGCCGTGATCGTGCACGTGATCATGGTGGTGATGATCGTGGCCATGGTCGTGATGGTCATGGGCATGATGAGCAGGCGCATGCGCCGGCTGTGGCCGCAGCAGGCGCAGCAGCGCCCGGCCCTTCACCCACAGGAGTCGCACGCCAATGATGACGATCATCGAATAACCGACGATCTCGACGACGCGGACAGTATCGCCCATCGCCTTGGCGGTCGCGTTGAGCAGCACGGCGGCAATCGTGACGATGACGATGGCGGTCAGCGCCTGCAAAATCGCCGATGCGAAGGACAGAATGATGCCGCGCCGCCAGGTCTCGTCATTGGCGACGAGATAGGACGAGATCACCGCCTTGCCGTGGCCGGGCCCGGCGGCGTGGAAAATGCCGTACAGGAACGAGATGCCGAGCAGCGTCCAGCCGGCGCTGCCGTCGGCCTTGGCGGCGCGGATCGTCGCCGAGAGCAGCCGATAGAACTCCGCCTGCTTGGCGAGGATGTAGCCGGTGAGGCCATCGGCCGGTGGCGGCGGCGCAGCGCCGCGCGGAATGCCGAACGGCTGCGCCAGCGCTACGTCGGCGACGACGATAACGAGCACAGCGACAGAGGCCACGAGCGCATACCGCGCTGCGGGCGATATCGATCGCGTCATCAGAGAAACCCCATGCCGACGCGCCGCCCCCGCGGAAGCCTCACGGACAGTGTACCAGAAGCTTGTTGGCGAATTTCTCGCCCCAGGCCATCGTCAGGTTCGGCTGGTCGGCAGGGATCTCGCTCAAGGCCTTGCCTTCGGCGAAGGTCATCTCGCGCGGATAGACGACGTCCATCTTGCAGTGGTTGCCGCCGACGATCTTGCCCGGATCGGTCTTGTCGAAGGCGAAGTCGATGAAGATCGACGGATCGTAGATGTCGAACTTGATCTCCTTCGCCTTCACCGGCGTCTTCACCGGCAGGGTGAAGTTCAAGGTCAGCACAGAGTCATTGTAATCGAGCCAGTAGTCGGAGGTGGGCTCCGCCAATTCGATCTTCTTGCCGTCGGCGGTCGCGACGGTGAAGTAGTCGTATTCCTTCAGCGACTCGACGTTGACCTTGGCGAGCGGCGCGAGCTCCTCGCGCGTATACTTGCCCTTCTCCTTGCTCTCGGTGCCCTGCAAGGCGAAGGTGGAGAACATGTCGTCGAACGCCCAGTGATGGCGGATGGCGGTGACGGCGCCGTCGGGCCCCACCACGACCTCGCTCTTCATGGTGATCCAGACGTGCGGATGCGCCAGCGCCGGCCCGGCGAGCGCGATGAGAACGGCGGCGAGAAGCAGTCGCAAGGTCATGTGAAATCCGGAGATGTCGCGCGCACCCCTTCGCGCGCGGTGGCACTATAGCACTGCCGTCTGCGGCAGAATCGAGGCGCCGGCGCGCGCGGTTAACGTCTCACGCGGCGTGGTCGCAACGGATGGCGCAGCCGTCCGGCGCGAGCTCGATCTGGATCGTGCTGTGGCAGATTTCGTAACGATGATCGAGCTCATGCGCGACGTGCTTCAGGAAATCGTCGCCCGGATGGCCCTGCGGCGTCACCAGATGGCAGGACAGCGCCGTCTCCTTCGTGCTCATGGCCCAGATGTGGAGGTCGTGCACGCCGGCAACCTGCGGCAGGCCTGCGAGATATTGACGAACGTCATGGGGGTCGATCTCGCGCGGCGCGGCGTTGAGCGTGAGCCGGATCGACTCGCGCAGCACGCCCCATGTGCCCCAGAGGATCACGGCGGCGATCAGGAGGCTCGCCACCGGATCGAGCCACTGCCAGCCGGTGAGCATGATGCCACCGGCGGCGGCGATGACGGCGACCGAGACGCCGGCATCGCCAAGCATGTGCAGGAAGGCGCCGCGCACGTTGATGTCGGACTTGTCGCCGCGGCTGAGCAGCCACGCCGAGACGCCATTGACGACGACGGCCAGTGCGGCGACCACCATCATGGTCGTCGAGGCGACTGGCTGCGGCTCGCTGAACCGGCGGATCGCCTCCCACGCGATGGCCCCGGTTGCGACCAGGAGGATCACGCCATTGGCGAAGGCGGACAGGATCGAGGCCGCGTGCATGCGAAAGGTGAAGCGATTGCTCGGTCGCCAATTGGCGATGACGATCGCACCCCAGGCCAGGATGAGGCCCAGCACGTCGCCGAAGTTGTGGCCGGCGTCGGCGAGCAGCGCCAGCGAATTGGCCGCGAGGCCGTACCAGACCTGGCCGATCACCAGCGCGAGGTTGAGCACCGTGGCGACGGCAAAGGCGACGCCGAAATGATCCGGCGTGTGATCGTGATGATGATGCGCG
>DATAHD010000460.1:0-1870 GCA_036263395.1 Rhizomicrobium sp.
ACGGTGCTGACGCCGCCGGCCGGCGGTTCGCCCATGCCGGACATCCCGAACTGGTGCTGGCACGAATACGGCAACCGCGTCGGCTTCTGGCGGCTGTTGCAGGTCTATGACGAGTTCAAGATCCCGGGCGTGATGAACGTCAACGGCGTCGCCGTCGAAGCCTTCCCCGAGATGATGAAGGCCTGCGTCCAGCGCAAATGGGAGTTCGTCGGTCACGGCTACACCCAGCGCAACATGCAGAAGGTCGAGAACGAACGTGCCGACATCAGGAAGAGCGCCGAGGTGCTGGAGCGCGTCACCGGCAAGCGGCCGCGCGGCTGGCTCGGGCCGGGCCTCACCGAGACCTGGGAGACGGCGGATATCCTGTCCGAGGAAGGCTACGACTACGTCGCCGACTGGGTGATCGACGATCAGCCGGTGTGGCTGAAGACGCGGCATAAGCCGATCCTCAACATCCCCTACACGCAGGAATGCAACGACGTCGCCATGATGCTGATCCAGCATCACAAGGCGAACGAGTTCTACGAGCGGGCGATGGATCAGTTCGAGCAGATCTACAAGGACGCCAAGGCGCTCGACAGTGCGCGCGTGATGGCGATCTCGGTCCACCCGTACATCATGGGCGCGCCGCACCGCGCGAAATACTTCCGCGAGATCTTCGCGAAGATCAGAAAGAAGAAGGACGTGTTGTTTTGGAACGGCGCGCAGATCGCCGACTGGTTCATGAAGACCGGCCCGAAGGCGCCGTAAGGCTCTAGCTGTAACAGAGCCGGTTGCACAGCAGGTCCCCTCTCCCCGTTGGGGAGAGGGTTAGGGTGAGGGGGTTACTGACTCGATAGTTTGTAACCCCTCACCCGCCCGCGCTTTGCGCGGTCGACCTCTCCCTTTGGGAGAGGTGAAGAGTGCCTGTGGCGAGCCCGAGACTCAGCCGCCCATCTTCCTTTTCAGCCGCACCACGGCGAGATCGAGCGCCGAGAGAAAGCGCGACACGTCCTGGCGCGACAAGGGCTTCGGCCCGCGCGTCTCGGCCCCGGCTGAGCGCAGGTCGGTCAGGAGATTGCGCGTCGCCAGCGCCATGTGGATGGAGTCGTCGTCGAACGCCTTGCCGGTCGGGCTGATGACGCTCGCGCCGTTGCGGAAGGCGCGCGCGGCGAGAGGGACGTCGGCGGTGACGACGATGTCGGTCGAGGTCGCCCTCTCGGCGATCCAGTCGTCGGCGATGTCCGGGCCGGCCGCCACGACGACAAGCTCGATCAGGCCGCCGCGCGGCACGTTCATGAAGGCGTTGGCGACGACATAGACGGGCAGCGCGTAGCGTTCGGCGACGCGGTAGACTTCGTTCTTGACCGGGCAGGCGTCGGCATCGACGAAGATGCGGATCGCGGGCGGCTGTTTCGGCTCTTCCATGACGCGGGCCCGCGTGGTCCAATCTTCGGTGCAGGGAGGCATCCATGGCCAAGACACGCAGGAAAGTCCAGCCGAAGCGCAAGGCGCCGAAAGCCCCGGCGAAGAGGAAAGCGACCAAGGCCAGATCGGCAAAGCCCGCGCGCAAGAAGGCGAACGCGAAAGCGCGCAAGCCGCAGCGCTTCGTCGTCAGCCATCACCGCGAGCAGGATTTCGACCACGGCCTGCGCGCCTATTCCGCCTATCGCGATCTCGGCATCGCGGCGGCGACCGACGGCATGGTGCAGGCGCACGTGATCCGCATGACCAAGCCGTTCGAGGAAGGCGAGGTGTCGACGCCGCATCTGCACGACGTCGACTTCCAGATGGTCTACGTGCTCAAGGGCTGGTTCAGGACCGAGCTCGAAGGCGAAGGCGTGCACACCTTCACCGCCGGCTCGTGCTGGATCCAGCCGCCGCGCATCCG
>DATAHD010000461.1:0-1988 GCA_036263395.1 Rhizomicrobium sp.
CTCGAGCGCCTGGATCAGTGACCAGGTGAGGCGGCCGAAGCCGATCACGCCGATGATGCCAGCACCCGCCGTCGCGATGGCGGCGAAGATGCAGAAGATGGTCATCAGGCCGGAGGCGAGCGCCCAGAGGCCGAGGCGAATGCGGCGCCACGACTTGCCGAACGCATGGATGCTTTCGGCGCGGGCGATATACCGCTCGTCAAAGCGATGGCGGATGAACCCGGCGTGGTGGTGAAAGAGGTCGAGCTCGCGGCCCAGCATCGCGACGCCGAGGGAAGCGCGCGGCAAACACCAAGTGCCGTGCAGCAGCAGGTTCGCGATGCGGAATTTGCGATAGCGCGTGAACCAGTTGTCGTTGGGCGCATCGGGATAGGGCGCGAACGGCCAGGGCTGCTGCTCCGACTTGGTGCGCAGCGCCTGAAACCAGCGCTCGGCATTGGCGCGCGAAATGGCGGCGTGGCGGACCTGCGAGAACGGATCGGTGGCGCGCGGCACGCTGTTCCAACCGATCTTCTCTAGCGCCGCGAGATATTCTTCGGGTGACAGTGAACCGTCGCGCACGATCACCGGCATGATCGCCTGCAGCGCGTATTCGCGATTTCCGAGGGTGATGAGGCCGCGCGCCAACGCACTGGTCAGCAGCGCGAGGGCGGTGCGCGAGTCGCCGGCGGCGAGTGCGGTGTTGACGTCGGTTTCGAAGGTGGCGCGTTCCTGCTCTTCGGGCGTCAGCTCGCGCGGCGGTTCGGGGGCCGGTTGAAAGAGTGGAGCGTCCGTGTCGTCTTCGTCCTCTTCGTCGGACAGGACTTCGGTATCCGCATCGGGTTCGGATGTGGCCGCCTTCTGCGCGGCGCGGGCGCTCATCGTGAGAGCGCGGTCGTAAGCGGTGCGGAGGTTCTGGAAGGCAACCGGATTGGCATCGGGATCGATGGCACGCAGGCGCGTGGCATAGGCACGCCGGATCAGCTTGGCATCGTCGGTCGGCGCGATGTCGAGCTCGGTCCAGATCGTCATGACAGGATGCTGCGATCGATGGCGTCGAGGAATTTGGAGACTTCCGCGCGCGTGGCGGCGATCTCTTGCGGGTCCTGGCGTTCGAGCACCGCCATCATCGCCTCGATGGCCTGGCCGATGCGCAGGCGGGTGTCGCCGAGATTTTCCTCATAGAGGCGCTTGGCGCGTTCGATCACGGCCACGTTCTCTGCCTGATCGCGCGGATGCACTTTCAGTTTCGCCAGCACCGCGAGACGCTGCTGCAGTTCCTGTTCGCTGAGCACGCCGGCATTGCCGCGGATCAGCAGCCGCCGCTTCATCTTCTGGCTGAGCACGGTGGCATCGACTTCGAGAAGACCGCTGGTGTCGTAGGAGAAGCGGATGTCGATCTGTTCCTTGCCAGCGGGACCGGGCGTTACCGATACCTCGATCTGACCCAGAAAGACGTTGTCGCTCACCATCCGGGACTCGCCCTGGAAGATGCGCACGTTCACCTGGCTTTGACCGTCCTGCAGCGTCGAGAGAACATGCGAGCGGCTGGCCGGGATGATGGTGTTGCGTTCGATCACCGGGAGAAACAGGCCATGCAGCAAGACATTGTTGGCGCCACGCTCTGCCACTTCGACGCCGAGCGTGAACGGCGCCACGTCGGTGAGAACGCGCTCTTCGAGGCCGGCGCTTTTCGCCTGCAGGCCGGCGCGGACGGCGGCGCCGCGGGCTACGACTTCGTCGGGATTGATGTGCTGGGTCGGCAGCTGGCGCAGCAAGCGCGAGATCAGGCGGCGGAACATCGGCATGCGCGCGGCGCCGCCGGCGAAGATCACGCGGTTGATGGTTTCCGGCGAAATCCGTGCATCACGCAGCGCGCGCTCGAGCGGCGCACGGACGCGCGCCATCAACGGCTCGCAGATGCTTTCGAAGCGATTGCGGTCCAAGCGCCAGGTGACCGGCTTGCCGTCGTAGTTCACCTCCAGTGTGGTGGCTTCGCTGTCCGACAG
>DATAHD010000462.1:0-28219 GCA_036263395.1 Rhizomicrobium sp.
CCTGATCACCAGCGGTGAAACAGAATGGAACACCACAAGCTCGATTCCATCGATATGCGCATCCTGTCCGAGCTGCAGGATGACGGCCGGATTACCAACGTCGAACTCTCTCGCCGCGCCAAGATCACCGCGCCGCCGTGCTTAAGACGTATGCGTGCCCTGGAGAAGTCAGGCTACATCAAAGGCTACCACGCCGACCTCGATCCCAAGATGCTGGGCTTTGAAGTGACGGGTTTTGTCTTCGTCGGCCTCAACAGTCAGGCTGATGCCGACCTCAAGAAATTCGAAGAGCAGGTGCGCGCATGGCCGACGGTGCGCGAGTGCTTCATGCTCTCCGGCGAAGTCGATTTCATCCTCAAGGTTGTGGCGAAGGACCTGTCGTCCTTCCAGAGCTTTATCACCGACACGCTGACCGCCGCGAAGAACGTGGCGAGCGTGAAGAGTTCGCTCGTCATCCACCCGACGAAGCGCGAGCCGGGCATCCCGATCGAAGCGAAGTAACCTAGTTGTCGATGCTGCGCCCGCGCGTCTCCGGCAGGAAGAACAGCGCGACGACGAAGCTCATGCCCGCGACAATCACCGGATACCACAGGCCAGCATAGACGTTGCCGGTCGCGACGTTGATCGCGAACACGATTGTCGGCAGCAGACCGCCGAACCAGCCCACGCCGATGTGATACGGCACCGACAGCGCGGTGTAGCGGATGCGCGTTGGAAACAGTTCGACGAGTGCAGCCGCCTGCGGACCGTATATGGCCGCCGCCGCAATGATGAACATCAGCAGGACAAGGATTGCTTTGGTGGTGTTGACCTCGTCCGATGCAGCCTTCGGCCGATAGCCTGCCTGCTTCAGCGTATCGCTGACGGTTGCATCGAACGCCTTCTTGCGATCGGTCAGTGCCGCCGCGTCGAGGCCGCTGCCTTCAAAGCTGCTCACGCCGACGCCGCCGACGCGGATATGCGCAACGGTGCCGGAGGGGGCTGCCTCGTTCGTATACGGCACACCCGCATTGGCCAGCGTGCTCTTGGCGATATCGCAAGACGACACGAACTTGGTTTTGCCGACGGGATCGAACTGCACCGAGCAATTCGCCGGATCGGCGATCACCGTCACCGGTGCATTTGTGCTCGCCGTGACGAGGGCCGGGTTCACCGCCTCGGTCAGCATCTTGAAGCCGGGGATGACCGTCAGCGTCGCCAGCGCGAGGCCGAACAGGATCACCGGCTTGCGGCCCACCTTGTCCGACAGCCAGGCGAAGAACACGTGCAATGGCGCGCTGAGGAACGTCACCGTGAGCACGAGGAAGTTCACCATCCGCGGCTCGACCTTCATCACGCGCTCAAGGAACACCTGGGTGTAGAACTGCGCCGTGTACCAGATAACGCCCTGCGCCATCAGCACTGAGAACAGCGCCATCAACACGATCTTCAGATTCGGCCACTGGAGAAACGCTTCCGACAATGGCGCCTGTGAGCCGCGGCCCTCGGCGCGCATCTTCTGATAGACGGGCGACTCCTGCAGCCGCATGCGGATCAGCAGCGACACGATCAGCAGCACCATCGAAACAAGAAATGGGATACGCCAGCCCCATGCCGCGAACGTGTCCTCGCCCATCTGCGTGCGGGTGATGAGCACTACGCTGAGTGCGAGGAAGAGGCCGGTGGTGGCCGAGGCCTGTATCCAGCCCGTCGACAGCCCGCGTTTTCCGGCATCGGTGTGCTCAGCGACGTAGATCGCCGCGCCGCCGTATTCGCCGCCGACGGCAAAGCCCTGCAACACACGCATAGCTACGAGCGCATAGGGTGCGATGACACCGATCTGCGAGTAGTCCGGCAGTACGCCCATCGCGAAGGTCGCAAGGCCCATGATCGTGATGGTGACGAGGAAGGCGCGTTTGCGTCCGGTGCGGTCGCCGATGTGGCCGAACACGATCGCCCCGAACGGGCGCACCAGAAAGCCAGCCGCGAAGGTCAGCAGGGTGAGGATGTAGCTCTGGGTATCACCGGCGCCGGCATAGAAGTGCTTGGCGATGATGGCCGTCAGGGAGCCGAAGACGAAGAAGTCGTACCACTCGAACACCGTGCCGGCCGCTGATGCGGTCAGGACAAGGCCCATGCTCTGCTTCGTGGCAGTGCCGGTGGTCGTATCGGTCATGTTTTGGCGTCCCCTCTGCCCGTAGCTAAGGGACGAACGCCATATCTCGCAAGGGGTTGGTCAAGCGGCCGGCTTCTTGACCGGAACCTCGAGCAGCTTGCCGCCGTTGGCGCGCGCGATCTGGCGCGCCAGCATCACCTCCGGCTTGTCGAAGACGAAGGCATGCAAAATGTGGGTTGGTGTATCGCCGTCCTCGGCGAGCGGCATGTAGATCGAGTCGAACTTCTCGAACCCGCCGGGCAGCCATCCGGCATCGCCGTGGGTCCGCACCACACAGCGGTCGCGCACGCACTTGCGGAAAACGGACAGGATGGATTGTTGCACGATCGGCCCGGACTCTTCGAACGCTTCACTGACGGTTTTGCCGGTGGAATCTTGTAGCCAGTATTGCGTGACGAGTGTGCCGATCAGGCGATAGCGAAAATCCCGACCGCCCGGCAACACATCGAGCAGCAGGACCCAGCCGAGATGCTCTTTCAGATCCGACGCGCGAATGTCGGCTCGCGAGGGCAGGGTGCGTGAACCTCGTTTCGCTTGCCAATAGTCGCGCAAGAACCCGAGCGTTGGATGCTCGAGAATCTCCGGATCGATTTCCGTCCGGACAGTTGGCAGTCGCTCCGACACGCTGGATCGCCACATCACGTCATTGCACGCCGCGAAGCCTATGCCGCGCGCGTTAAAGCATCCTTACAAACGCCACGGAACGCATTAACGATTGGCTGGCTTCAGGTGTACCATTTTGCACGTCTTTTCTTGTCTGAGCCGTCCCATGCACCGCATCTTCGCGACCGCAGCATTTGCGCTTCTGTTGCCTGTGTCTGCCAGCGCCGTGGACTTTCAGTTCGGCGGTTATGCCGACGCGCGCATGGTCTTCGCACCCAACAACAGTGACGCGTATGACGACGGCGGCCTCGGCAAAGCGCGCTATGGCGAAGACGACAAGCACAAGCTCCACCTGACGGAGATTCTCGGCAGTGCCTCGGCACAATTCGATGAGGCGTGGAGTGCCACGGCCATCGGGCGCATCAATCCGGAATATGGACCAGCGGTTGACCTGATCGAGGCCTATGTCCGCTACCAGCCCGTCTCGACCTCGCCGTGGCGCTGGTCGGTGCAGGCGGGCGCGTTCTTCCCGCCGATCTCGCTCGAGAACGATCAGCTCGGCTGGCAGCCGTTCTGGACGATCACGCCGTCCGCCATTAACTCGTGGATCGGCGCCGAGATCCGGATCGTTGGAGCACAGGGCTCGTTAGAGTGGCGCCGAGACGAGGCGACGCTTGCGATCAATGGCGCGCTGTTCGGTTTCAACGATCCGATGGGTGTTGTGATCGCCAACCGCGGCTGGAATTTCGACGACCGTGCGCTGGGCCTGTTCGACAAATACCGATTGCCGGATTCGCTCTCGGCGATCTTCGGTGCGCCGCCGCCGTTTCAGGCCGATGTGTTTCAGGAGATCGACAGCCGACCCGGCTGGTATCTCGACGTCTCCTACGAGCCCAAAGGCTCTGGCTTTGAGGTGATGACCTACGACAACAACGCTGATCCGACGAAGCCGGGGACCAATATCTTCGCCTGGCACACGAAGTTCTGGGACATCGGCGCCTATCATCAGGTCGGCGATCTTTTCACCCTGATGGGGCAGGCGATGAGCGGTTCCACCGAGGTGGTGCCCAACCCAGCCTTCTTCACCAAGACGGATTTCCGCGCCGCCTACCTCCTCGCTGGAGTCGATATGGACGAATGGTGGTTTGCGGCCCGCGCCGATGTGTTCGACACGCGGACACGCAACAGCTTCGGCCCCTCGCCACTGCTCAGCGAGGTCGGCCGGGCAGGGACCCTCGCGGCCAATTACGCACCGGAACCCTGGGTCCGACTTTCCAGCGAATATCTGATCATCAACTCGACACGCGGTCAGCGTGTCCTGGATGGCGACCCGGCCCATCTGACCGAACACCAGCTGCAGTTCTCGGTCCGCATCTTCTTCTGACACCCGCCTTTTTCTCGCCCGCCTGGCCGTGGTACCTTCGGGAAAACGCGAAGGGAGACAGGCTATGGCCCGCGAAAATAAGGAATTCGAACTCGGCGGCATCAACCACCTAGCGCTCGTCTGCAAGGACATGGAGCGCACGGTGGATTTCTATACGAACGTGCTCGGCATGCCGCTGATCAAGACGATCGAACTGCCGAACGGCATGGGCCAGCACTTCTTCTTCGACATCGGCAACGGTGACAGCCTGGCGTTCTTCTGGTTCCCGAATGCGCCGGATGCGCAGCCGGGTGTCGCCTCCGCCACACCGAACATGATCCCCGGCCCGTCGGCGCATGGTTCGATGAACCACGTCGCGTTCAACGTCGCCGCCGACAAGATCGACGCCTATCACCAGCGCCTGCTCGACAAGGGCATCAAGGCCTCCATCGTCGTGAACCATGACGACTCGCCGATGCAGGCGAGCCCGGAGATCACGCCGACGACCTTCGTCCGCTCGATCTACTTCTACGATCCGGATGGCATCGCGCTCGAGTTTGCGTCGTGGACGCGCGAAATCGGCGGACCGGAAGACGTGAAGGTCAAGGCTGCCCGCGCGATCGAGAAGACGCGCGTCGCCGAACCCGCGGAATAACCGCCGCGCACGTCGTTGTGTTTGGACAGGGCGCGCGGGTAGTGCGCCCTGTTTGCTTTCGACAGGTCACTCATGCCGCAGATGTTCACCGGTCCGGACGCGATTGCCGAGGCGATCGTGCGCGAGGTCGGCAAGGACATCGTGCTGGGGCTGCCACTTGGCCTCGGCAAGGCGAACCACATCGCCAACGCGCTGTTCAATCGCGCGGCGCGCGATCCTTCGATCAAGCTGAGGATATTCACCGCGCTCACGCTGGAGAAACCGCGTGGCAGCAGTGAGTTAGAGCGCCGCTTTCTCGATCCCGT
This sequence comes from Rhizomicrobium sp., assembly GCA_036263395.1. GTDB lineage: Bacteria > Pseudomonadota > Alphaproteobacteria > Micropepsales > Micropepsaceae > Rhizomicrobium. The sequence goes on from DATAHD010000462.1 coordinate 5,082, forward strand.
GATCGCGCGGCTGTTCGGCGGTTATCCCGATCTCGAATACACCAAGGCGCTGCGCAAGGGCGCGCTGCCGCCGAACATCGAGGTCAACGAGTTCTTCTTTCTCGCCGGCCGGTGGCTGAACAATCCCCTGGCGCAGCAGAAATATATCTCGGCGAATTACACGCACGCGTTTCGCTATCTGATGCAATGCGGGGTCAACGTGATTGCGCAGCTCGTGGCCGAGCGCGACGGGCGCTACAGTTTGTCATGCAATCCCGATCTCACCATCGATCTGCTGCGTGAACGTGCTTCCGGCAATGCGAAGTTCATTCTCACCGGGCAGGTGAACAACGAGCTGCCGTTCATGTCGGGCGAGGGCGATCTGTCCGCGAGCGACTTCAGCCATGTGTTGCAGAGCCCCGCGACAGAGTTTCCGCTCTTTGCGCCGCCGAAGCTCCCGCTCGACGATGCGGAGTACGCCATCGGCCTCAACATCGCGCGGCTCGTGCCGGACGGCGGCACACTGCAGATCGGCATCGGGCAAGAGGGCGATGCGACGGTGCAGGGCCTTCTCCTGCGCCACAAAAATCCGACCGTATTCGCTGAGACTATTGCGCGGCTGTCGCCCGCCAATCCGGGCGGCTTCATGCAGCCGTTTGAGAAAGGTCTCTACGGCCTCAGCGAAATGGTGGTCGATGGTTTTCTCGCGTTGATCGATGCCGGCGTTATCAAGCGTGAGGTCGACGGCGTGCTGCTGCATGGCGGCTTCTTCCTCGGCCCGCAGTCGTTCTATCGTCGTCTGCTCGAGATGCCGGAGGCGCTGCGCGACAAGATCCGCATGATGCCGATCTCCTTCACCAATGAGCTGTTCGGTGACGAAGCGGCGAAGCGAGCGGCGCGCGTCAGTGCCCGCTTCATCAACAGCGGCATGATGGCGACGTTGCTCGGCGATGTGGTGTCCGATCAGTTGGAGGACGGGCGCGTCGTTTCCGGTGTTGGCGGCCAGTACAATTTCGTGGCGCAAGCCTTTGCGCTTGGTGATGCGCGTTCGATCCTCAACGTCACGGCGACGCGCGGCTCGGGAAACAAGATCGTTTCGAATATTCGATGGTCTTATGGACACACGACGATCCCGCGCCACCTGCGCGATATCATCGTCACCGAATACGGCGTCGCCGACCTTCGCGGCAAGACGGATGACGCGGTGATTGCCGCGATGCTGTCGGTTGCCGATTCCCGTTTTCAACCGCAGTTGCTGGCCCAGGCGAAACAGGCGGGCAAAATCGCCAAGACGTATGAGATACCGGCTGCGCATCGGAACAACACGCCGGAGCGGATCGCCGCGGCGCTTAAGCCGGCGCGCGACGCGGGCCTGTTGCCGGACTATCCGCTTGGCTGCGACTTCGACGCGACCGAGCAGCGGCTCTATCGCGCCCTGCGCCAGGTACAGGCCGCGACTGCTTCGCCAGTTGCGGTGGCAGCATTGGCCCTGAAGGGACTTAGCGTTCGCCCTGAAGACCGTCCGGCTCTCACGCGTATGGGGCTCGACCGCGCCAAATCACCGACCGAGGCGCTGTATCGCGCGCTGCTCGCCGGGGCGCTCAAATCTCTGTGATCGCCGAATGGCCCGGTTGCGCCTGAAACCCCTGCCGCGGCACCGCGCAACCGGCTAGGTTTCCGCCGCGCCGCTTTGCGGCCTTCAAGGGAGATTTCATGAAACGCCATTTGCTTCTCGGTGCCGCACTTGCACTGCTCGCGGCTGCGCCCGCTATCGCTGCTGCCCCGAAATACATTGCGGACGCGGTTGCGCAATCGACACGTCCCGCCGACCAGACTGCGCTCGATACCGAACGCAAGCCGGCCGAGACCGTCGCGTTTGCCGGCATCAAGCCCGGCATGAAGGTGATGGATCTGCTGCCGGGGCAGGGCTACTTCACCCGCATCTTCTCCGGCGTCGTCGGAGACAAGGGGTGGGTTTATGCCTACTTCCCGACTGAGACGGATTCCTTCCTGCGCAAGAAGATCGGTCCCGACGCGAAGATCGAGCGCCTGTTCGACAGTGTCCCGCACACCAGCATCATCCATGCCTCGATCATGAAGATCGCGGCGCCAGAGTCGCTGGATGTCGTTTTCACCGCGCAGAACTATCACGACTTCCACGACAGCTTCTTCGGCCCCGCCGATCTCGCGGTCGTGAACAAGGCGATTTACGACGCGCTCAAGCCGGGCGGATACTACGTCGTGATCGATCACTCGGCCGCCAAGGGTTCGGGCCTGACCGCCACGGATACGCTTCATCGTATCGACGAAGAAACGCTGAAGAAGGAAGTCGAAGCGGCCGGATTCAAACTCGTCGCCGAGGCGAACTTCCTCCGCAACAAGGAAGACGCTCGCGACAAGAACGTCTTCGATGCCGCGATCCGGCACAAGACGGACCAGTTTGTGCTGCGGTTCCAGAAACCCAAACACTGATCCCAATACTGTCATGGCCCGCCGAGTGCGGGCCACCCAGTTGGTGTGTTGCGCGTCTCAAAGAGAAACTCCCGACCCGTGCGAGTCGGGAGTTTGCTTTACCTGGGTGGCCCGCAGTTGCGGGCCATGACAGTTATGTTTGAGCGAAGTAACTAGAACGTCAGACAGATTTTTCCGAAGTGGCCGCCTGCCTGCATCAGCTTGAGGGCGTCCTGCACCTGACCGACCGGGAAGGTCTTGTCGACGATCGGGTGCATGTTCCACTTCTGCATGTGCGCGGCCATGTCGTCGAACTGCTCACGGCTGCCGACGGAGATGCCGATCATCTTGGCGTTCTTGCCGAACAGTGCTGGGATAAAGATGTTGTTGGTGAAGCCGCCGAGCACGCCGATCACCACGATCGCGCCGCCGACGCGCACCGCTTCCAGCGATTTGCCGAGCGTGTTGTCGCCGCCGACCTCGACCACGACATCGACGCCGCGTCCGTTCGTCATTTTCAGGGCTTCCTTGCCCCATTCCGGATTGGTCTTGTAGTTGATGAGGTAGTCGGCACCCAGCTTCTTCGCGCGCTCCAGCTTCTCGTCGCTGCTCGATGTCGCGATCACCTTCGCGCCCATCGCTTTGGCGAACTGCAGCGCGAAGATCGACACGCCGCCGGTGCCCTGCACCAGGATCGTGTCGCCCGCCTTGATTGGCGCTTCGACCGCAATCGCGCGCCATGCGGTCAGGCCGGCGCACGGCAACGTCGCCGCTTCTTCGAACGACATGTAGTCCGGGATCTTCGACACGCCGTCGGCTTCGATCTTCATGTGCTGCTGCAGCACGCCGTCGAGCGGGCCGCCCAGCGGACGGTTGCGCGATTCCGCTGTCACCGGGCCTTCCATCCACGACTGGAAGAAGAGGGGGCATACGCGGTCGCCGACCTTCACGCGGCTGACGCCGCTGCCGACCGCACTCACCACCCCCGCGCCGTCGGAGAACGGCACCAGGGGCGGGGCGCTGCCGGCGCCCATCATCACGGTGAGCAGGTCGCGGTAGTTGAGCGACGCCGCCTTCATATCGACGACTATCTCGCCGGCACCCGGCGTTGGTGCGGGGCGTTCGACTTCTTTCAGGTTTTCGATGCCGAAGGCGTCCTGGTTGGCCCAGACTTTCATAAGCGTGTCCTCAGATGGTGTTCGCGCGGGATACTGCCCGAGTTACCCCGCGTCAGAGCAAGCGCCTTGATCTGCACGTCTGGCGGGCGTATCAAATCCGCGCCGGCGCTTTTGCCGGTTCACCGCCCCAAGCGGTGGCCGTGGGGTACCGCCCCGCGGTGAACAACTGGGACACGGCTTTGCGCCGTCTCCAGATGTTCACCGCGGGGCGTTTGCTTAAGGGAGTACCCCATGCCTGCCAGCTTCACCCTTACCCCGCAGCAGCGCGAAATCTTCGATCGCGACGGCATGCTGCGCGTGCCGGGCTTCTGCCCGCCAGAACTGCTCACTCCCATGGTCGATGCGCTGTGGGAGGACATGCGCCGCCGTTTCAGTCTGCATCGAGACAGGCCCGAAAGCTGGAAGGATGCGCGACCGGCACAGTTCCAGCGGCTGGTCGCGACCGGCGCCTTCGATGCCATCGGGCCATATGTCTCCGCCGTCGCCGACCTGTTCGTCGGTGCGGGCGAATGGACGGTGCCGCCATACTTTGGCTTCCCGCTTGTGACGTTTCCGACTGGCGATTGGGATGTGCCGCACAACGTCTGGCATTTCGACATCCCGCCACAGGGGCGTGACACCTGGCGCGTGGCGTTGCCTGAGGTGCGCACCTTCATCATCCTCGACAGGCTCGAAAGCCACGGTGGCGGCACCTGCTACATCGAAGGCTCACACCGCGTTGCGATGGACCGCGCCGAACAATCGCCCGATCGGGTGCTCCGTTCGGCCGATATGAAGAAGCTGCTGCAGGAGGAAGAGCCGTGGTTTGCCGCGCTCTTCGATAAGAAGACGACGGATCGCGAACGGAGGTTTATGCTCGAAGGCGGCGAGGCGCGCGGTGTCCGTGTGAAGGTGAAAGAGCTCACCGGCGAACCCGGCGACGCCTTCATCATGCATCCGGCGATGTTTCACACCATCGCAAACAACGCGCGGTCCGTTCCGCGCCTAATGCTAGTGCAGCCGCTGAGCCGCCCCGGTGCGTATATGGAGCCGATGTAGCAGCGCCAAAAGCCAGCGCTGCGTGGTCGCCTAGTGCGTGACGAGACCGCAGCTCACCGCTTCCTGCGGTGGCATGCCCTTCAAGTCTGGCCGGAACCAGAAGCTGTCCTGGGCAACACCGTCGAGATGCGTTATTTCGATGGTGTTGCCGTTTTTTGTCATGAAACCCATGGGGCCATGCCAAGTGATCGTGCGGTCGGCGTTCAGGGTGTAGCCCGAGAACGGCTGGTCGTTTGGTTTGCCGCTCTCGTGAAAGCGAAACGTCGCGCCGCGGATTTCGATCTGCCCCGGCGTTGTGGCGGTGCCATAGCGGATCGAACCGGCAATGCAGTTGTAGGTGCCATCACGCAGGGTGGCGGCGGAGGCAGAGCCCAACCCGACAGCCAGAGATGCCAAAACGGCCAGGGCAATACGCGTGCGCATGGGACCTCTCGGTACTATAGGCAGATAAACAAAAGGCGGTCGCATGTTTTGAGACACGCGGCCGCCATTTGCCGTTTAGATGGGAGCGCCTGCTACTCGAGCAGCGGGGCTTTCGCGAAGTACACGTCCATCGCGCGGACATACTTCGTGTTCAGCTCGCGCGCCTCATGCGGATACTCGTCGCGCTTCATCAGCTTGTTCCAGAAGGCGTGATCGAAGCGGTCGTGCAGCCACATATAGCGCAGGCCCAGGATCAGGCTGCGGCGGTCCCAACGGGTGCCGCGAAGCTCATGCTCCAGTTCGTTGTACGTCGGGACCTGCTTCTCGGCCCACTTGTTGTCGAGCAGTTTGAACAGGCTTTCCATGTCCGCCTTGGAGATCGCGAACAGGTCGGCGAACGGCTTGTGGAAGTCGGCCGCGTCGTTGAACAGCGGGTACACGCAGGCGTCCCAGGCGAACACGTAGGAGTCGTGGAGCTTCTGGCTCGAGCCCGACTGAAGGGCCGCGGCCAGCACCTGGAAGCGCATGATCTGGAAAAGGGCGTCGTTCATCCGGGAGGGTCCTGCTTTTTCGAACAAAATCTAGGGTCACTTCCATAGGGGGTTCTGGCGGGTCTCTCAAGGCCCCGGAATGCCCTCCATGCGACCCCGGGAGCGGGTCAAAAACAGTGGCGGCGCTTGAAAATCCGGTAAGGTGACGTGAAATCCTTCCCAGGGGCTTGGGTGGGCGTAACCGGGACGGATCGATGACGGCTGACGTGCGCGGAACCCGGAGGCTGTCGCTTCCCTCGATCCTGGTTTTTTCGGCCGGCAGCCTGCCGGTCGCGGCCCTCGCCACGGCGATCTTCGTTTACCTTCCGCCTTATTTCGCCAGCCATCTCGGTGTCAGCCTGACCAGCATCGGCGCCGCCTGGGCCATCGTTCGGATGATCGACCTCGTGGTCGATCCGGCCATCGGCCTTCTTATGGATCGGACCCGCACGTCCTATGGCCGCTACCGCGTCTGGCTGGTGGCGGGGGCGCCGATTCTGATGGCCGGCGTCTACGCCCTCTTCATGGCGCCGGCCCATTTCAGCACGCTCTATCTCATCGCCTGGATGCTGGTGATGTATCTGGGCCAGTCGATGTTGGCACTCTCGCACGCCGCTTGGGCGGCGGTGCTTGCCACAAACTATCATGAGCGCAGTCGGGTGTTCGGCATCCTAGCCGCCGTGGGCATCTGCGGTGCCATCTCGGTGATGGTGTTTCCGCTGTTCGCGACCGACACCGGCTGGGCGGTCCGCGCCATGGGCTGGTCGGTGCTGATCGCGACGCCGTTCGTGGTTGGCCTCACCGCGTGGCGCACCCCCGAGCGGATCAACCAGGATCACCAGACGGACATCGTGGGCTTGCGCGACTACTGGCTTATCGCGAAGCGGCCGGAGGTGATGCGCCTGTTCCTCGCACAGATGTCGCTTACCCTCGGTCCCGGCTGGATGAGCGCGCTCTACATGTTCTTCTTCACGCAGGCGCTCGGCTTCTCGCAAGGTATCGCGACGTGGCTGCTCATAATCTACATCGTCGCCGGTGTCGTCGGCGCGCCGGTCACGGGGCGTGTCGCCACGCATCTCGGCAAGCATCGCACTCTGATGCTCACGACCACCGCTTATTCGCTCGGCCTTTGCTGCATCATTTTCGTGGTGAAGGGCAACTTCTGGACCGCGATGCCGATCATGGTGTGGTGCGGGTTCATGGCGGCCGGCTTCGACTTGATGATCCGCGCCATGATGGCCGATGTCGGCGACGAGGTGCGGCTGGAGCAGGGCAAAGAGCGCATCAGCCTTCTCTATGCGATAACCACGCTGGCCTCGAAGCTTGCCTCAGCGTTTGCCATCGCGCTCACGTTCCCACTGCTCGCCTATCTTGGTTTCGATCCGGCTGAAGGCGCGAAGAACACCGCCGACGCAATTTACTCGCTGTCATGGGCTTATCTTGCCGGCCCCATTGTGTTCGTGATGCTGGGCGGCGCTTGTTTCTATGGTTGGAAGCTCGATGCGCAGAAACACGCCGGCATTCGCAGCGAGCTCGAGGCTCGCGATGCGCTTTACGAAGAGGCGCCGATCATCGAGAGCGTGTCGGCATCACCGGCTATTCCGGTGCTGGTGACGGCGGCGATGCCGGATGATGCAGAGACTCTGACGCCAGACCAAAACACGGTCAGCCCGGCCGATCGCAGTGCAGCGGAGTAGAACCCGCCAAAAGGAAAGACGGTGCAAATCTCTTTGCACCGTCTCGCCGAACCAATAGGTCCCGGATCAGCGCATTCGCGCCGTCCGGGATGACAATCGAGGTTTAGGCGGTCGCGCGCGCCGCAGCGACACGCTCCAGCGTCTTCTCCAGGCGTGCGAAGCCTTCGCTCATGCAGGCCATGATCGCCTGCGCGTCGGAGCTTGGGCCGCCGGTCATCGCGCCGTTGCCGTTCGCCGCTTGCGCCATGCCGCCGTTCGCTTTGGCGCGCACCTTGGCATAGGCCTCGCGCAGCTTCTTACCGCTGTCGCGTTCTTCGCAGATGTACCAGGACATCATGTTGCAGGTGACCGGGTCATAGACGCCGTCGGCAATTGCCTTCTCGATCGCGCCGAAAGGATCCTTCTCCTCGCCGCGATCTTTGCCGATCTTCTCCAGATCGCTGATCTTCGGGTTCGCGTACTTGGCGATGCGCTCCGCACCTTCCGGATCGGGCTGGTGGCGCAGTTCGTAGCCGAGCTCCGAAATCATGCGGCAGAACAGCTGCCCGTGGCTCGACTCGCGCGCCGCGACGAGGCGCAGCGTGCAGGCCAGTTCTTCGTCGCACGTCGCGTCGGCCCACGCGCGCAGATAGACGCCCGCATTGCTTTCCGCGAGCGAGATCGCATTGAGAAGTCCGAGATAAGCCGGCTTGCCGGATGCACTGAGTTGCATGGTCGTTTCCCTCCAGTTTTCGAAGCGCGCTTCTTGGTGGCCGCTTCGCCCACGTTCGATAGTGATGTGCAGATGCTAAGCGCACCCGGCCGGGCAGGGCAACGCGAAATCCGGAACGTGTTACAAAATTTGTACGATAGACACCGTAAGGTCAGTTCGTCGCCCGCACCGGCTGCGGTTTCGCTGCAGGTGCGAAGTTGATCCGGCCGATTTCGGTGACGGACTTGTCACCGATCTTGCCCTCGACCAGTTCGTAGCCCATCAGCGCGAAGGCCCGGTCGCGGATGAAGATCGGCCGCGCATTGCCGTACCAGTCGACACACGATGCCACGCAGCCGTCGGCCACCGCGCCCTCAGAGTGCGCATCCAGCTCGCCGAGCGTCCCGAACTTCCCGTCCGTCCGGCGCAGGTAGAGCATTCCAGCCGAGGTCTGGAACAGCTGCGCGTAACCAGGCGTCGCGGGACGCGCGACCGGCAAGCCGATCACGCCATAGGCGCCGGTTATCGAACCATTGTGTGGATCGGCTTCAGGTTTGAAGAAGAATCCATGGCTGCGCGTTTCGCCCTGCGCCGCGTTTGCCAGCATGTAGCGGTCGCCACGCTCCGGCCGTTCGCCGAGGTCGATCGCGGTGAAGTACAAATTCTGCTGATCGCCGCCGATCACCACGGCGTCGCGGCCCATCAGGTCGATGCGATCGATGCTGTGTCCCATCCGGATCGACGTGACGTCGCCGCCCTTCACCGGCACGACGGTGAGTACCGACTTGCTCTTGTCCGGCTCACCCCAGCTTGTGCCGACGCCATAGAGCACGAAGTCGCCGGCAAAGCGGTTTTGGAATTCCCAGCCGTCGCCTTTCGGCTTCGGCAGCAGGCGATAGCTGCGCCACGGCATGCGATAGGTGCCGTCGCCGAACGCCGACTGCGGTACGCGCAGGAGCGCCACTGTGCCGTCGGAGAATGCCGATGCCCACATCGCATCGCCTCCGCCCTGGCTGCGCACTAACACGTTCAGCATCCCGTCCTTCTCCTGGAAGGAGAATTGGTCGGTGGGACCGCCGCGCACGCCGACGGCCGACGGCGCACTGCCGTCGAGCGGCAGGCGATACAGGATTGAACTCGGCGCCTTGCGCTCGTTCCCGTACCACTCCGGCACGGCCCACACGTACACCGCGTTGTTCGAGACGAAGAACGTGCGGCCATCCGGTCCAAGCACGCTGGTCGCCTTGCAGTTCATGTCGTCCGCAAGCACGTCGCAGGTCGTGACGGAGTGGATTGCCGAGATGCCGGTGTCGTTCAGCAGTGGCGAGTAATAGATCTGCCGCGCTTCAACGATGCGTTTGAACGGCGATTTGGCGTCGCCACGCCAGTGCCGATAGGCAGGGAAGGCATCGTGCATCTCGGCGGTGTCCCACGGCAGGTAGCGCGGGGCGTAGATGATGAGCTTAGAGCCGATCAGCCGCGAGGCGTAGTTGGTGGCGGAGTAGTAGTCGTTGGTGCGCAGCTGGTACGAATCTTCGTAGGTCAGGTGCCCGGCATCATCGATGCGGAAGCGGTTCACCTCCGTGCCGCCACGGCCGTAGCTGTAGCCGATGACCACCACGCGGTTGCCGGACACCAGCATCTCGTCATACCAGTCGGCGCTCGCGTTCACGTTCGGCGGATAGGCGTTGATGGTATCCACCGGCTTCATGCCTTTGGCGATGGAGATGGTGAACAGCCGGCCGCGGTGGAGCACGACCAGGACGTCGCCATGCTTCTTGACGATATCGCCCTCGTCGACGCCGGCGACCTGTGTGTTGGTGATGCCGGGCTCGGCCTCGGCTTTCGCGGCTGTGACTGCGACGGGAGAAGCCGCCATGTCGGCAACTGCACCCGCCATGGCCGGCGGGGGAGGCGGTGCAGGGGGCGGCGGAGGTGTGCGTTTGTTGATTGACCGCTTCAGGAACGCCTGCAACTCGGCATCGCTCTTGAACGCGATGAGGGATTTCGCGCTTGCCGCGCCGCTGCCTACGAGCAGGAGCGCCACGGCCACCACACCAAGCAGGACCCGCCCACCGAACCGCCGATCAAGATATGCCATCGTCCCCTCCCATGTTCGCGAATACGAACAAGCAATGATGCGTCTCCGCTTGTGGCGAATTTGGGTCCGAAGCATGGCCGCTTGGCGCAAATGAAAACGGGCGGACCTCTCGGTCCGCCCGTTCGCTTACTCAATGTGCTTCATTCACACCGCGACGTTGATCACGTGCAGCTGGGTGAATTCTTCGAGACCTTCCACGCCAAGTTCCGAACCGAAGCCGGACTGCTTCGAGCCGCCGAACGGAATGTTCGGTGCGAGGTCGGCATGCTTGTTGACCCACACCGAACCGGAGTTCATGCGCGTCGCAAGGTCGTAGGCGCGATCGAGGTCCTTAGACCAGATCGAACCGCCGAGGCCGTAGGGCGAGTTGTTGGCGCGCTCGAGGGCGTCTTCGGCGTCCTTGAACTTGATCACCGGCAGAAGCGGACCGAACTGCTCTTCATCGACCAGACGGGTGCCGTCGGTGATATCGCGCACGATGGTCGGGCGGATGAAGTAGCCCGGCTGATCCGGCACCACGCCGCCGGCGATGATCTTGCCGTGCTTCTTGGTATCTTCGAGAACCTCTTTGACCTTCTCGTACTGCATCTTGTTCTGCAGTGGGCCGAGCGTGACGCCCTGCTGCAGGCCGTCGCCCATCACCGCGTTCTCGGCGAGGTCCGCCAGCTCCTTGCACATCTCGTCATAGATGCTCTCGTGCACATAGAGCCGCTTCATCGCGATGCAGACCTGGCCGTTGTTCTGGAACGCTCCGGCGAACAGCTTCGGCGCCGCTTCCTTCGGGTTCACGTCGTCGAGCACGATGGCCGCGTCGTTGCCACCGAGTTCGAGCGTGATGCGCTTCAGCGTATCGGCCGCACTCGCCATCACCTTCTTGCCGGTGGCGGTCGAGCCGGTGAATGAGATCTTGCGGATGTCCGGATGCGCCGTCATCGCGCCGCCGAGATCGTTGGCGTCGGTGATGAAGTTCAGTACGCCGGCAGGCACTGTGTCCTTGATCAGCTCGGCAAAGCGCAAGGTCGCCAGCGGCGTCGTCGGCGCCGGCTTGATCACCAGCGTGTTGCCGGCGAGCAGGGCGGGCGCCAGCTTGAACGCCATCAGGATCATCGGGAAATTCCACGGGATGATCGCGCCGATCACGCCCAGCGGTTTGCGGTGAAGTTCGACGCGTGCGCCGGGCGTACCTTCGAGCTTCTGCACCGGCAGATCGAGCGTGGTGAAGTATTTGAAGAACGCCGCGGCGCCATAAATTTCGCCGGTGGCATCGCCGATCGGTTTGCCCTGTTCCTGCGTCAGGATGCGGGCCAGTTCACCGGCATTCGCTTCCAAGATACCGGCAATCGCCAGCATCGCCTTCTTGCGCTCGTCGACCGGCGTCTTGCTCCACGCCGGGAACGCCGCCTTCGCCGCGGCCACCGCCTTGTCGAGTTGCGCCTTGTCGGCGCGCGGACATTGCGACAGCACTTCTTCCGTGGCCGGATTGATGACGTCCATCATCGACGCACCGTCTTCCAGACGGCCGTTGATCAGCATTTTGTAAGTCATGAGCATTCCTCCATTTCCCGGAGGAATCCGTATGCGAAAGCCCGTCACGACACAACCGCGCACCTCTTCCGCTTACGGAAGCCAGATATGTCAGTTGCTCAGATTTCGTTGAGTTTCAGGAGGCGAGGGCAACCGGAAACGGGGCTTCCACCCGCGATGCTGGGAACAACGCGGTCACGCAGGTGCCCCGGCCAACGGCGCTGTCGAGTGTGACGGTGCCGCCATGTGCCTCGACCAGCCCCTTCACGATGGGCAGGCCAAGGCCCGTGCCTTCTTCGACGACCGTCTTGGTTTGTTGCGCTTGGCCAAAGCGCTCGAACACGCGGGCCTGATCTTCGGGTGCGATGCCGGCGCCGTTATCGCTGACGCCGAACGCGAACTGGCCGTCCGCGATGACCGAGCCGAACAGCTCCACGACACCGCCGGGACCGGTGAACTTGATCGCGTTGGTGAGCAAGTTGAGCAGGATCTGCTTCACCGCGCGCCGGTCGCACATTACCGGTGGCACGGCACGGTCGAACCGGCGGACCAGCCGCAGCCTGGCGCCGCGTGCCCGTGGCTCGACAGTCCTGAGGCATTCCTCCGCCAGCTCCGCAAAATCCACCGTCTCGAAATGCAGCTGCAGCTTGCCCGCCTCGATGCGCGAGACGTCGAGCAGATCGTTGACCAGTGTCAGCAGGTGCGTGCCCGAGCCGTGGATCAACTTGGCGTACTCGACGCGCTTGTTGACGAAGGTGTCGGAGCCCAGCATCTCGCTGAAGCCGATGATCGCGTTCAGCGGTGTGCGTAGCTCGTGCGCCATGTTGGTGAAGAACAGCGTGCGCGACAGGTTTGCGTTGATCGCCGCGTCGCGCGTTATCGCCAACTCGTCACGCGCCTTCTGTAAATTCACGCGGCTGCTGACCAGTGCATAGGTCGTGGGAAACGACACGACCGACGCGATCGAAAACGTCACAAGCGGGGTGTAAGCAGTGAAGTCGCGCAGGATGGCGATGGTGATAACGAAATCGGCAAGCATCGCCGCCGCGATGCTCACGGAAGCCCAAATCACGGTGGTGAGCAGCTTATGCTGCAACATGCGGCCGGCGCGCTCGCTAAGATCTCTGTCACCATCCTAGCCAAAGGGTCTTAGCGCAAAGTTTAAACGCCCAAGTGTCAACTTTAACAAGATATTAGCCATGTAAATCCCGGCACAGCGGGATTCGCCATGGAGCGTCCTATTTGCCTAGGATGGCATCAGAACGACAAAAGGAGGATTTCATGAGCAAATCATTTGGAGAAGAGTCCACGACCGATGAGGTTCTGGATGGCGTAAACCTCAGCGGAAAACGCGTGCTGGTCACCGGCGTATCGGCCGGCCTTGGCGTCGAAACCGCCCGCGTGCTGGCCTCGCATGGCGCAACCGTGGTTGGCGCGGCCCGCGATCTGAAGAAGGCGGAAGGTGCGACGGAGCAGGTGCGCAAGGATGCCAAGAACGGCGGCAGCCTCGAACTCATCGAACTCGATCTCGCCTCGCTCAAGAGCGTGCGTGCTGCTGCCGACAAGCTGGTGAAAGAGGGCAAGCCTTTCGATGTCGTGATCGCCAATGCCGGTGTGATGGCGTGCCCGAAAGGCAAGACCGCCGATGGCTTCGAGACGCAGTTCGGCACCAACCATCTCGGTCACTTCGTGTTCGTGAACCGCATCGCTTCGCTGATCAAGAAGAACGGCGGCCGCCTCGTGAACCTGTCGTCGGCCGGTCATCGCTTTGCCGACGTCAATCTCGACGACCCCAACTTTGAGAAGACGCCCTATACGGAGTTCGGTGCGTATGGCGCCTCCAAGACCTCGAACATCCTGTTCGCCGTGGAGTTCGATCGCCGCCACAAGGCCGAGGGCATCCGCGCAACTGCGGTGCATCCGGGCGGCATCATGACAGAACTCGGGCGTCACATGACGCAGGAGATGCGCGACGCGATGTTGAAAAGCATCGAAGAGGGCCAGAAGGCGTCCGGTGGGCCGTCCTTCAAGTTCAAGTCGATCCCGCAAGGCGCTGCGACGAGTGTGTGGTCCGGCTTCGTTGCACCGGCCGACGCGGTGGGCGGCAAGTACTGCGAGGACTGCCACGTCGCCGAACTGCAGGAAAACCCCAACGCGCGCGGCGGTGTGCGTGCCTATGCGTACGACGCCGACCACGCGAAGGCGCTGTGGGCCAAGAGCGAGGAGTTGGTGGGAGAGACGTTCAACTAACTCGGCGGATGTCTGTTTTGGAGCGCGCACAGTTGCGCGCTCCAACATCCAAGGTTTATTGAAGCGCACTCTTCACAGGCGCTCGCCTTGGCACCGCTCCTACCCTTCGCCGAAAACATCTGGCTCGCAGAGGGATCGGAGGTTTCGGTTGCCGGCTTCCGCTTTCCCACGCGCGCCGCTGTCATAAAGCTCACGGACGGCACGCTCTTCATCTGGTCGCCGATCCACCTCAGTGCGGAGCTGCGCGACGCTATCGATGCGCTTGGCATCGTTCGCCACATCGTGGCGCCGAATTCGCTGCACCACCTGTTCCTGCCCGAATGGAAGCAGGCGTATCCGGGCGCGGTGCTTTATGCACCGCCGGGCTTGCGCGAGAAACGCAAAGACATCGCCTTCGATGCCGACATAACTGCGAGCGTGCCGTGGGCCAGCGAGATCGATCACATCGCGATGAGCGGCAATCGCATCACGACGGAGATCGTCTTCTTCCATCGTACCAGCGGCACCGTGCTGTTCACCGACCTGTTGCAGCAGATCCCGCCGCATATGGTGAGAGGCTGGCGCGCGCTTGTTGCCAGGCTCGACAAGATGACCGGCAGCGAACCGCAGGTTCCGCACAAATTCCGTTTCGCTTTCACCGATCGTGCCGCCGGGCGTGCAGCGCTGCGTACGATCCTCGCGTGGCCGGTGGAGAAGGTTGTAATGGCACACGGCATGCCGGTGGAGCACGACGCGGGAGTTTATTTGCGCCGTGCGTTTGCGTGGCTCGATTGATGAACTCGCTTTGGTTCAACCTGGCCCCCACCCGTTTTCGCTGTGCGAAAACGAGAGGGAGGTGAACACAGTGCTCAAGCGCTCAGCGCAAAACCCTCGTAGCCGTTGGCGGCGATCGCGTCGCAGCGGATTTTGTAGCCTTCGCCGACATACGGCATGAACACGCGCGGTTTGCCGGGGACGTTGGCGCCGACGTACCAGGAGTTGGCGCGCGGGAAGAGGGTGCGGTCGCCTTCTTCGTTTACGTGCGCAACCCATTTCTCCTGCGCTTCGTCCGTCGCCTCGATCACATTGTAGTTGCTCTTCTTCAGATAGCCGAGCGCATCGGCGATCCAGTCGACGTGCTGCTCGCACGACGTGATCATGTTGGAGAGCACCGATGGGCTGCCCGGGCCGGTGATCGTGAAGAGGTTGGGGAAGCCTGCGACCTGCAGGCCGAGATAGGTCTTCGGGCCGCCGTCCCATGCCTCGCGCAACGTCTTGCCGCCGCGGCCGCGGATGTCCATGCGCAGGAGCGCGCCGGTCATTGCGTCGAAGCCGGTCGCGAACACGATCGCATCGACCGCATATTCCTTGCCGCCGGCGACGACGCCGGTCGCGGTAATCTCGCTGATCGGATGATCCTTGATGTCGACCAGCTCGACGTTGTCGCGGTTGTAGGTCTCGTAATAGTCGGTATCGACGCAGCAGCGCTTGGAGCCGATGGGGAAGCTGCGCGGGGTCAGCTTGTCGGCCAGCGCGGGATCTTTCACGATCTCCTTGATCTTGCCGCGCACATATTCAGCGGCGATGTCATTGACCTTCTCATCGCGCATCAGGTTCGGCAGCACGGTGAGCGAGAGCAGGCCCTGACCGCTCCACAGGTTCGGTGCCAGCGCCTTCAGCTCTTCGACATCCGG
This sequence comes from Rhizomicrobium sp., assembly GCA_036263395.1. Taxonomy (GTDB): domain Bacteria; phylum Pseudomonadota; class Alphaproteobacteria; order Micropepsales; family Micropepsaceae; genus Rhizomicrobium. The sequence continues at coordinate 20,617 of DATAHD010000462.1, forward strand.
CTCCCAGCCTTCTGGCGGCTGCGGCACGCCCAGATTGCCCTGGCGCAGCATCTCTTTGTACGCCGGGAAGCCGGCACGCCATGCGCTCACTTCTTCGTCCGACAGCGGCGTGTTCTTGGCCGGCAGCGAGTAGTTCGGGGTGCGCTGGAACACCGTCACGCTTTTCGCCTGCGCCGCGATCAGCGGCATCGACTGGATGGAGGACGAGCCGGTGCCGATCATCGCGACGCGCTTGCCGGTGAAGTCCACGCCTTCATGCGGCCAGCGGCCGGTGACATAGACATCGCCTTTGAAGATGTCGTGGCCCTTGATGTCGGGCTCCTTCGGCACCGACAGACAGCCCGTCGCCATGATGCAGTAGCGCGCCTCGAAGCGATCGCCCTGCTCGGTTTCCACGGTCCAGCGCTCGCTCTTTTCGTCGAACACGGCTTTCGTTACGCGCGTGTTGAAGAGATAGGAACGCTTGATGTCGAACTTGTCGGCGACGTGGTTGGCGTATTCCAGGATCTCCGGCTGCGGTGCGTATTTCTCCGACCAGCGCCATTCGTTGGCGAGCTCTTCGGAGAACGAGTAGGAGTAGAACAGGCTCGGCACGTCGCAGCGCGCACCGGGATAGCGGTTCCAGTACCACGTCCCGCCGACGCCGCCGCCGGTCTCGATCCCCTGCACGGTCATGCCCATCTCGCGCAGGCGGTGGATCATGTAGATGCCGCCGAACCCAGCGCCGACAACAACCGCATCGACACAGGCACTGACGGGTTTGCGAACGTCACTCATGCACGTAACTCCGGCGAATATCTCGGGCGCATGTGAACCTGAGCCCGGCCGCGGCTGCAAGCCGGATCGGAGGTTTCCGTTGCGTCGCAGTTGGCGCGGCGGATCAGCGGTAGAGGATCTGCGATTTCAGGGCGGCCACCATCTTGGCGAGTGTTCCGCGGGTGCGGGCGTAGTAGGCCGGTGTGCAGGTGGCGGCGGGATGCTGCGCGATCGCGTAAAGCCGGGCGTGCAGCGAGCGTGCGTTCGGCTGCTCGTACGTCGTCTTCAGCGTGATGCCTTCGGTGGTCAGCGTCTCGCTTGCCGGCATCGACAGGATCGACAGGTTGGCGGGCAGCGCGATCGTCATGTCCTCCTCCATCTCGATCGACGGACAGGTGTAGTCGCGTGTTCGCGCCGCGGGGAAACCGCCGGCGAGGAGCAGCGTGATGGAGAACGGCTTGAAGGCGAGCGCGTAGGGCATCGCACCGGGGCCGGGGATATTCAGGGCGCCGCTGCTCTTGATCTGCGCCGAGAAGGTGTAGCTGCTGGTCGGCTTGCCGGTTGGGCCGCGTTGCAGCGAGCCATCGACGCCGGGGCCGAGGATGGTGCGGATGAACTGCGTGTCGCCCTGCGTCTGTGCGAGATCGAGCATGGCGCGCATGTCGGTGGCGACGGCGCCGGTGGCCACGATCTGGCTGTGGCCGTCGGCTGAGCCCTCCGCGTCGATCGTCACGGTTTCCACCGATTTGAGCGACGAGCCCGTCGTGACCGGGGTGCGCGCGGTATCCGCATTGGCGACCCGCACCACCGGCTTGTCGGCGTCCGAATTGGGCAGGACGCCGAACGGCGCATAGCGCGCGGTCGAGTCGAGATAGAGGTTCATCGACGGCACGTAGGTGATGAGGTGATTGAACCCGGCTGGGTCCGGTGCCGACGACAGCGCGTAACGGCGGTTCGCGTTGATGAGAACCGGGCTGCTGTCGATGCCTTTCGCCGCGAGCAGCGCTTCGAGCAGGATGACGTGGTCCTTGCAATCGCCGTAGCGGGTCGCGAGTACGTCCTTGGCGTAGTGCGGCACGAACCCGCCGGCGCCTAGCACGATGTTCACATAGGCGATGTGTTCGGACACCCAGTCGTAAAGCGCCTGCGCCTTCTGCCGGTCGTCCTTCATGCCCGCAGTCAGCTTGTCGGCGAGCGCGCGGATTTCGGCTGTCGGTTCGGCGCGGCCTTTCAGCATCTGGGCATAGGTGCGCGCGAAGCTTGAATAGTCGCGAAAGGAACTAACGACCAGCCGCGGCCCGCCATCGAACTCGTCGGTGTTGTCGCTCTCCGGGATGACGGCCGTCGGGTTGGAGAAGGTCCAGGTGCGGCGAACCTTTCCCGAGAGCTGCTGCACATTCGGCGGCGCGAGGCCCACGGCATCGATCTGAAGCGGGACACTGCTGGGCGCGGTTACAGCAAACTGGACGTCGGAGGAGGTGACGCTTCGGCTCAGCGGAAATTCTTCGGCATAGCCGTCGCCGAACCAGGGAACGGTCTGATGAAAGACGGTGGTCAGGACGATCTGGTCGCCGACTTCCAGACTCGGAAAGACGACCGTGATCGTCTTCAGATCGTCGAAGCCGACCGCGGTAGACGCGCCCGTGCCCATCAGAAGGCTGCTGCGGTTGACGGGGATACGCGTGCCGTCGGCCTTGAGCGTGTAGGCGGATGAGACCGTGTAGGTCTGATAGCCCTGGGTGTACGAGAGCGTGACCTGGCGAAGGCCCTGCGCGCCGCGCTCGTTCAGGATCTTGTAGGCAAGCTCGCGCGTCTCGGCGTAGGCGCCGCCTTCGGACAACTCAACTTCCGTGTGATTCTTGACGATCGCATATGGCGCGGTCTCGGCCTTGGCCTGTCCAACCGCCAGTACTGCTGCGCCGAGAAGCGCAGCCCAGAGATAACGCAACTTTCCCCACCCAACGAAAAACCAGCGCCCAAGCGTAGCGTGAAACACAGGGCCTTCCAACGGCAAGTGGTGACCATTCGTGCCGTTGCGGAGGGCTTGGCTTGGGCGCGTTTCGCGCGGACACTTCGGAAAACATGAGGAAACGCCGATGCCAACCCAACTCGAACCCAAACTGCCGCTGTCCCGCTCGCTGAAAGGCGCTGTCGCTCTCGTCACGGGGGCAGGCTCCGGCATGGGCAAGGCCACCGCCGAAATCTTTGCCGCCGAGGGCGCACACGTTGCTGTCACCGACTTCAACGAAGAGAATGCGAAGGCCGTCGCCGCCGGGATTGCGGGGCAGGGCCAGTCGGCACAGGCGTGGCGCATGGATGTCTCCAACCAGGACGAAGTCAAGAAGGTGATCGGCGAGATCGCCGCGAAATGGGGCAAGATCGATGCGGTGGTGAACAACGCCGGCATCTCCGGCTTCGCGCCAATCGATGCCGACAACTACGACGCGGTGTGGAACCGCAACCTTGCGGTCCTGCTCACTGGCCAGCACTACGTGATCCGTGCCGCGCTGCCGCATCTGCGCAAGTCGGAGCATCCGCGCATCGTGAACATCGCGTCGACGGAAGCGCTGGGTGCGACAGCGCGTGACTCCCCGTACTCGGCGGCGAAGGCGGGGGTGACCGGCCTGACGCGCGCGCTGGCGGTGGAACTCGGGCCGGAAGGCATCACGGTCAACTGCATTTGCCCGGGACCGATCCGCACCGCGATGACGGCGGCGATCAAAGAGGAAGACAAGGCGACCTATGCTAAGCGCCGCACCGCGATGCGCCGCTACGGGCTGCCGGAAGAGGTGGCCAGCATGACGGTCAGCCTGTGCCTTCCCGCAGCGAGCTTCATCACCGGCGTCACGATCCCCGTGGATGGTGGCCTGATGGCGCGGAACGCGTAGGAGCGCAGCCGGAAAAGTGTGAAGCGGTTTTCCGATAAGCTGCGCGACAAAAGAAAGAACTGACGATGGCTGACAAATCCAAAGACATCATTTTTCACCAGTACGACATCTCGCCGTTTTCGGAGAAGGTGCGGGTTATTTTCGGGATCAAGAATCTCAGCTGGCACTCGGTGATTCAGCCGGTGATCATGCCGAAGCCGGAGTTGATTCAACTCACCGGCGGCTATCGCAAGATTCCGGTGATGCAGATCGGCGCCGATATCTATTGCGACAGCCAGATCATAATTCGCGAGCTGGAGCGGCGGTTTCCGGAGCCGTCGATGTATTCCGGCGGCGATGCGGGTCTTTCGAATGGCATTGCGTTCTGGGCGGATCATCCGCTGTTCACGCTGGCCTGCGATGTGTTGTTCGCCGGTGCCAGCACGATGCCGCGCGAAGATCCGTTCACGAAAGACCGCGAGGCGCTATTCGAACGCAAGTTCGACATGGAGGCGCGCGCCGCCGCGGTGCCGAATGCGCTCGACCAGTTGCGGGCGCATCTGGGGTGGATCGATGAGCAGCTTGCCGATGGCCGTCAGTTCCTGATGGGCAGCAAGGCGAGCCATGCCGATGCGTGTTGCTTCTACAATCTCGCTTTCATTCGCTGGGCCAATGCGCCGGTGATGGATCGGATGGGGACGCTGAAGCATCTGCGCGCGTGGGAGCAGCGGGTGAAAGCCGTGGGCCACGGCACGCGAACCGAGATGAGCCGCGAGGAAGCGCTCGACATCGCGAAGGCTTCGACCTCGATCGAGAAACCGCATGCCGATCCGGAGGAGCCGAACGGCTTCAAGCCGGGTGATGCGGTGACGGTCGGCGCCGACGACTATGGCAAGGACCGTATTGCAGGCGAACTGGTGTCGTCGTCGGCGCAGCACGTCGCGATCAAGCGCAGCGATCCGCGGGTGGGGGAGGTGGTGCTCCACTTCCCGCGGGCCGGGTTCATCGTGAACGCGGCGTGATTTTCGACGTGAGTTGGACCGGCAGCCGGTTGGGATAACCGGCTGATCTGGTTTTGCTTTTCGGGAAATGTGCATTCGAACCGCACGTTCCCGCGAACGCGCCGAATTGGTTCTGTCCGGACGGAATCCGGGCGGCCGGCGGAATCGGGTTTTTCGGCGTGCGCCACCGCATGAGTCTTCAGACCCCTGATGCGGCGGGTGAGATCGTTCGCGCTCTACGGCGGAGCGCGGGCAGATGGGGTCATGGCGATGTCTCTGTCGGTGAAACCGAAGCGGAGCGGTCCAACAAACGCGACGTTGTCGCGTAAGCCCGCCCTCACGCCTTCGGCGTGCTTCCTCCAAGCTTCGCTTGGTGGGAGGGATTCAGGTGCAATTCGGGAGGTTCGCGTATTGTAACAAGTTGACCGTGACGGTCAAGAGGTTTGTTCGGTTTTTGAGGTTATATCCCTCTGCAAAAGTACACAGAGGCAAGAGAAGTTGGGATAGCTGAGCAATAACAGTCTCTTACGGATATAGGCGGCGTGCGATTCGCTGCTATTTCCGCTCGACCGGCACCAGGAAGGTGCGTTCGTAGCTGGTGAAGCACGGGTTTTCCTCGAACCGGGCGGTGGCGGTTTGCAGGCTTCGTCTTCGGCGACGTCGCGGCGGTAGCGCTCATAGGCTTCGAGAGACGGGAAACTGAACAGGGCGATGCCGGTGTCCGGTGGGCCCTCGCGGCCCAGGCCGGGGAAGCTGAAGCTTGCGTCGGGCAGGGCGGTGCTGCCGTCACCGGGCGCGAAGTAGCCGTGATGCGTGCCGCCGTACTTCTCGATCAGTGCGATCCAGGCGCGTGCGTGGTCCTTGAACGCGCCGAGTTTCCCCGGCGCGATCTGGTAACGGATGAAACAGGTGAACACGGCTGCCAGCCGAACGCTGCGTTCAGCCGAATTCCGGCCCAAAGCGGATGTTGTCTTTCTCCAGGCCCTTGGTGATGACGTCGATGCCGCCGACCTTGATCATCCATTCGAGGCGGTGATCGCGGTATTCGCGTTTGAAGAGGCCCTGTTCGACCATCTTCGCGACGTCGGTCATCTGCATGCCGCCGCCGGACAGCATGTCGGTGATGTCCTTCGTTGTGGCGGCGACGCTCGGGCGCGCGTTCACGCGCTCCATCCACTTCGCGAGCTTGGTTCCTTCCGGCACCAGCTGGCCGTGGCCGCGTGAGCCGTTGAGATACGGCACGACGCTCAGATCGCCCCAGCCGAAGTGCGAACCGTTGAACCAGTCCCGGTCGCCAAGCTGGCGCTCCAGCCAGCCGTGGAAGCCGGCGGTCTGTTCGCGCGCGGTGTTGCGCAGACGCTCGGCGGCCTCGCCGGTCGCTCGCTGGAACCAGCTCACCTCGCCCATCGCCCAGTTGATGGCCTCGTAGTGGGTGTCCATCACCTCTTCGAGCATGCGCACGCGGGCGCGGTCGGCGGCGCCATGGGGCAGCAGGGGCGGCGTCGGCCAGTTGTCCTCGATGTATTCGAGGATGATTGTCGAATCGAAGACGCGGACGTCGTCGTCCACCAGCAGAGGCACCTCGCCGCGCGGGCTGCCCTCGGCGAACTCGCCGTCGGTGGCGCCGGAACCGATGCCGCCGGGCATCGCCACCTGGAAGCTCACGCCCTTCTCGCGAAGCGCGATCTTGATCTTCTGAGCGTAGGGCGAAAGCACGTGCTCGTAGAGGACCGGCATTCTGGCGTTCTCCCTTAAGCGAAAAGGGCCCGCGCTGTGCGCGGGCCCTTCCGTGTTACGGCCGTTCGTTACTGAAGATTATCGTCCCTGACGCGGCGAACATGCCGCCGACGCCGTGGCTGACGCTGATCTTGGCGCCCGGCACCTGGGCGGGGGCTATCCCGCGCATCTGCCGCACGCTCTCCTGCAGGGCGTACATGCCGTACATGCCGGAGTGCATGTAGCTGAGGCCGCCGCCGTTGGTGTTCAGCGGCAGCTTGCCCCCGATGGCTGTGTTGCGCTCCTTGATGAACGCCGCCGCTTCGCCCGGCTTGCAGAAGCCCAGGTCTTCCAGGCCGTACAGCGGCAGGTGGGCGAAGGCGTCGTAGATCATCAGGTGATCCACATCGCTGTGCTTGATGCCCGACTCCTCGAACGCCTTCTTGCCGGAGACGCGGAAGGCCTTCGACGAGGTGAAGTCCTCCATCTGGCTGACCATCGGCGTCTCGACGCTTTCGCCCGTGCCCAGGATGTAGACCGGCTTCTGCGGGAAGTCCTTGGCCCGTTCGGCCTTGGTCAGGATCAGCGCGCCGCCCCCGTCCGTCACCAGGCAGCACATCAGCTTGGTGAAGGGCCAGGCGATCATGTCGGCGTTCATCACGTCGTCGACGGTGATCGGATCGCGGTAGCTGGCGCGGGGGTTGCGGGCGGCCCATTCGCGCTGGATCACCGCAACCGGCGCCAGGTCCTCGGGCTTGAGGCCATAGGTCTTCAGGTAACGGAGCACGGGCACGGTGAACATCGTCGGCGGGCCGACCGGACCGTAGGGCATCTCGAACTGCCCGTTCAGGCTGGACGGGGACGCCCCGAACCGCCCGGCGCCCACACGGCTGCGCCCGCTCTCGCCGTGGGTGATCAGCACGGTCTCGCAGAGGCCCTCGTTGATCGCCGCCGCGGCGTGCCGGACGTGCAGCATGAAGGAGCAGCCGCCGACGCTGGTGCCGTCGGCGTACTTCGGCGTGATGCCGAGGTAGTGGGCGAGCGCGGTCGGGTTCTCGCCGGCGGTCGCGACCCCGTCGATATCCTTGGGTTTCAGCCCCGCGTCCGCCATGGCGTTCAGCGCGGCGTCGGCGTGCAGGCCGATGACAGACATGTCCGGGATCTTGCCCAGACGGGTGGTCTCCGCGGCGCCGACCACCGCAATGGATTTTGGCTTCATGGCGGGGTCAGCCTTTCGCCGGCTGGAACAGGGGCAGGGAAATG
>DATAHD010000463.1:0-5854 GCA_036263395.1 Rhizomicrobium sp.
GCAAGAAACATCTCCGCCGATACAATTCGCGACACACCCGGCAAAGTCGTGAGCGACTTTTGCGCGATGCTGGCCATGGGAGAACGCCATGGCCGTTGCACATATCTATACCGTCGCCTTTCAGGGGATTGAGGCGCGCGAGGTCGATGTGCAGGTGCATATCGGCACGACCAAAGCCGGCGAGAACGGCTTTCGCGTCGTCGGGCTTGGCGACAAGGCGGTGGCGGAGAGCCGCGAACGGGTGAAGTCGGCGCTGCACGCGATCGGGCTTTCGATGCCGTTTCAGAGCGTCACGGTGAATCTGGCGCCGGCCGATCTGCCGAAAGAGGGAAGCCACTACGATCTGCCGATTGCGCTGGGCCTTCTGGCGGCGATGGGCGTGATCCCGGCAAGCGAAGCGGCGGGTTATACGGCGCTCGGCGAGTTGTCACTCGATGCCCAAGTGACAGCGGTGGCCGGTGTGTTGCCCGCAGCGCTGGCAGCGTCCGAAGCAGGACGCGGGCTGATCTGCCCGGCGGCCTGCGGGCCGGAAGCGGCATGGGCCGGAAAGATCGAGATCATCGCGACGCCATCGCTGATCGCCGTGGTCAATCACATGAAAGGTGTTTCAGTGCTGTCGCCGCCGACCCCGCGGCTCGCCAACGATCTCGGAACAGCACCCGATCTGCGCGACGTGAAAGGGCAGGAGACGGCGAAGCGCGCGCTCGAGATCGCAGCCGCTGGCGGCCACAACATGCTGATGATGGGTCCGCCGGGTGCGGGCAAGTCGATGATGGCGGCGCGATTGCCCGGATTGCTGCCGCCGCTCGACGCGCGCGAGGCGCTGGAAATCTCGATGGTGCAATCCCTCGCTGGGCAGCTCGCCGATGGTGCGATCTCGCGGCGGCGGCCGTTTCGCAATCCGCATCATTCGGCATCGATGGCCGCACTAGTGGGCGGCGGCTTGCGCGTGAAGCCGGGGGAAGTGTCGCTGGCGCATCTTGGTGTGCTGTTCCTCGACGAGCTGCCGGAGTTCCAGCGCGGCGTGCTCGATGCGTTGCGGCAGCCGATGGAGACCGGCGAAGCGATCGTGGCGCGGGCGAATGCGCATGTGCGTTATCCCGCACGCTTTCAGTTGGTGGCGGCGATGAACCCGTGCCGCTGTGGTTACATGAGCGAACCGGCGCGCAGTTGTGGCCGCGCACCGAAATGCGGTGTCGATTATCAGGCACGCATCTCAGGCCCGCTGCTCGACCGCATTGACATCCATATCGAGGTGACGGCCGTGTCGGCGCAGGACCTCTCCTTGCCGCCGCCGGCCGAAGGAAGCGCCGAGGTCGCGGCACGCGTCGCCAAAGCGCGCGGTATCCAGCGCGAGCGTTACGAGGGCACCGGCGTTCGCACCAATGCGGAACCAGAAGGCGAACTGCTCGACCGCGTCGCCAAGCCCGACACCGCAGGGGTGAAGCTGCTGACCGATGCAGCCGACGCGATGAAGCTGACCGCACGCGGCTATCACCGGGTGATCCGCGTGGCGCGCACGATCGCCGATCTGGCCGGGGCAGCGAATGTCGGCAGAGCACATATCGCGGAAGCTTTGTCTTACCGGCGGCTGGCGCACGTGCGTTAACGCAAGCGCCTGTTACCGCAGTTATTTTGCCGCAACCGACAGAAGAACACATTGCCCGTGCCACCGGGATTTGCGATGGTCGTTTTGGGGTAAGGGGTTACTTCGTGAAAGCAGTGAAGTGGCTGGCTGTCGCCGCGCTTGCGGCGCAGGTTGCCGGCTGTGCGTCCGCCATCGACGGCGCGACGCAGACCATCATGGTGAACACGGAACCGACAGACGGCGCCAACTGCCTGCTGTCGAACACCCGTGGGAAATGGGAAGCGGTGAGCCCGGCAAAGGTCATCGTCACCCGCAGCGTGACCGTCCTCAAAGTGAGATGCAGCAAGGACGGCATGGAGGGCACGGCCTATCTGTCGCCGCGGGTATCCCGCGAGGCCATGATCGGCATGGCGCTGCCTTATGTCGGACTGCTCGCCACGGCGGTGGACAGTTCGACCGGCGCCGCCAACACCTACCCCGATACCGTACGCGTCAAACTCCTTACAACCGTGGCGGCACCCGATGCACCCGCTCCGGCGCAACACTAAACAGCATCATCAAAAGGGGCTCATCATGAAATTCTATCGGTTCGCGGCGGTGGCCGCGCTTGCATTCTCGCTTGCCGCCTGCGCGGGCAGCGTTTCCGCACCGGTCACGGTGCACGCTTTGACGGCGGAGCAGCGCGCCGGAATGCGCATCTCTGATGTCACCGCCGATGCGGCGAGCGGTGTCGAGATGTCGGACGGCGACTTCGCCATCGTCTGCGACAAGGTCAAAGCGCATATGCAGGAAGACCTGCCAGGCACGCTGACCGCAGACGGCGCCTATCGCATGCGCATCCACTTCACGCGTTTCGATCGCGGCAGTGCGCTGGCACGTGCGATCCTGATCGGGTTGGGCCAGATCCGCATCGAAGCCACCGTCGATCTGCTCGATGCCAGCGGCACCGTTGCCGGTCAGTACAAAGTCGAGAAGCAATTCGCGATCGGCGGCGTCGTCGGCGCTTCGACGTCGGTCGAAGATGTCGAAGACGGGTTTGCAAAGTCAGTCGTCGAAATCGTGAAAATGAAGGCCTGATCGAACAGGCGTCAAAAGAAGCCGTCGCGGCCTCTGGGGTCGCGGCGGCTTTTTGCGTTTCGCGGCATGGGAACTATCGAGTTCCGCCATCCGTTAGGTGGGCGCGGGCAGGTGCCTGCCAGACGAGGGATGCGGTTATGCGTGGGTTGACGCTTTTGGGCGCGGTGCTGGTGGTGGTCGGCATGCTGGCGCTGGTGCTGGGCAATATCAGTTACACAGAGACCAAGCCGGTGCTGAAGGCCGGGCCGTTGCAGGTCAATGCCGAGGAAGAGCATCACGTCTCCATCCCGACCATCGCCGGAGTCGTCGTGCTGCTGGCCGGGGTCGGGCTGGTGTTTGCGGGGCGGCGTTCGGCGTGAGTGCCGTGAAGACCAAAGCGAAGTCGAGCGGCGGGTTGAACCGGCTGTTCACCAAGGCTGCCACGGCGGTTGCGGAATTCACCGGGCGACCCATCACCTTTATCCTGTGCGTGCTGATCGTCATCATTTGGGCCGCGTGCGGACCGCTCGCCAAGTATTCCGACACGTGGCAGCTGATCATCAATACCGGCACCACCATCATCACCTTTCTGATGGTGTTCCTGATCCAGAACACGCAGAACCGGGACTCCACCGCCATCCAGGCGAAGCTGGACGAGCTGATCCGGGCGCTCGAGCCGGCGCAGAACAAGTATGTCGGTATCGAGAAGCTGACCGAGGAAGAAATCGAAGCGTTGCGCGACGAGTGTGAAGAAGCGGCGCGCGCCCTCGATGCCAAGGCGGAGGAAAAGCGCGATCAGGCGAAGAAGCTGGAACGCGCCAAGGCGGCCAAGAAGAAATAGGCGTCTTAGGTACTTCGCAAAGCATTCCTTTGCCGTATCGGCATGCCGAAATCCGGCTTGCACTGGACACGTGATATTTCAGGGAATATCACGTCCAGAGCATTCTGAGGGGAATTCGGTATGCGTATTTCACAGCTACTTCGCGGCATTATCTTCGCCGCGCTTCTTGCACCGGTTGCTGCCTTTGCCGACACGACGGTCTTCGCCGCCGCGTCGCTGACCGACGCGTTGAAAGAGATCGGCGCCGCGTACAAAGCCGACACAGGCAAGACGGCGAAGTTCTCCTTCGCGGCCTCCTCCGCGCTCGCCCGTCAGATCGAGGCCTCGGGCGGCGGCGCAGACATCTTCATGTCTGCCGATACCGAGTGGATGGAGTATCTCGACAGCCGCGGCTTCATCAATCATGGGTCGCGCAAGAACCTGCTGGGCAATCACCTGGTGCTGATTGCGCCAGCGGACTCGAACGTCTCGATCAACATCGTGCCGCGGTTCAATCTTCTCGGCGCCTTGAACGGCGGGCGCCTCTCCGTCGCGGACCCGGACTCCGTTCCGGCCGGCAAGTATGCGCGCACGTCGCTGACCTATCTCGGCGTGTGGAACACGGTGGTCGATCATCTGGTGCAGGCGGAGAACGTGCGCGTGGCGCTCGCCTATGTCAGCCGCAAGGAAGCGCCGCTCGGCATCGTCTACACGACCGATGCGATGGCCGATAAGGGCGTGAAGATCGTCGGCACCTTCCCCGACAAGTCGCACCAGCCGATCGTCTATCCGGCGGCGCTGACCAAGGATGCGAACGCGGAAGCGGCCGACTTCCTCGCCTATCTGTCGAGCGACAAGGCGAAAGCGATTTTCCAGAAAGACGGATTCGAACTGCTCGGGGGCAAGTAAGATGAAATTGCGTACGATTTTGCTGGGCTGCGCCGCGTGCGTGGCCACGACGCCTGCTTTTTGCCGATGACGCAGCGGTGATGAAGCGGCTGGACGACATGCAGCGCATGATCGAGCAGCAGCAGCAACACATCGCCGATCAGGACAACGAGATCGCCGGGCTGAAGAAGGCGCTGGGCAAGAAGGGCAAAGTGGTTGTCGCCGCTGCACCCGCACCCGCTCCGGCCGTTGCGTCCGACGAAGTGCGCCAGCAGTTCGCCCCGCAGCAGGCGCAGATCGACAAGCTGGCCGCGACGGTCGATGACAACCAGAATTCCTACAAGATCGACAAGCAGGAACAGAGCACCGTCAGCATGGCCGGCGGCCGTCCGACGTTCAGCTCTGCCGATGGCCGCTTCACGGCATCGCTGCGCCTGCTCGGCCAGTACGACATGGCGTATTACTCGCAGGACGCCAGCGCGCGCCTGCTGCCGAACGGTCCGGACCTTTCCAGTGGCGCCAACTTCCGCCGGGCGCAGATTGGCTTCCAGGGCAAGCTGTTCGGCGACTGGTCGTATTTCTTCAACACCGAATTCGGCGGCTCCAACGGCTTTGAAAGCCAGGGCCGCGTGCAGACGCTGTATATCCAGTATGACGGCTTGAAGCCGTGGGCGTTCCGCATCGGCGCCTATCCGCCGCCGGCCGGTCTCGAAGACAACACCTCGTCCAGCGACACGATCTTCCTCGAGCGGGCGCAGCCGTCCGACATCCTGCGCAACGCGATGGGCGGTGACGGACGCGACGCAGCGAGCATCATCTACGCCGGTGACGAGTTCTTCGGCGCGATCTCGTGGACCGGTTCGAAGGTTGCCGACACCGCGGTTTTCGACGAGAAGAACGCGGTGGTCGGCCGTCTGTCGGACTCGTTCTACTCCGACGCGGACTCGCGTCTCGTGGTCAGCGCCAGCGCGGGCTACATCTTCAAGGTGGCGGACAGCACCGCGGCGGTGCTGTCGACGCGGCCGTTCACGATCTCCGCCTCGCCGGAGCTCACCGTCGATTCCACCGGCAGCAAGCTGATCTCGACCGGTGCGATCGACACCAACCACCTGTTCATCTGGGGCGTTGAAGGCGGCGCGCAGTGGAAGAATTTCTACGGCCAGGGCGGCTACTTCCACTACACGATGGACCAGCGCACGGTGGGCGCACCGACGCTCGACTTCAACGGCTGGTACGTGCAGGCGACGTGGGTGCTCACCGGCGAAGCCAAGGGCTGGAACGGCCAGAACGCCGCGTTCACGCCGCCGAAGCCGCGTGAGGCGTTCAGCCTCGAAGGCGGCGGGTTCGGTACGTGGGAACTGGCGGCACGCTACGACGACGTGAACCTGAACGACAATGCGGGTGTGGCGGGTTCGCCGACACCGACGGGCGGTCTGCGCGGCGGCGATCAGAAGATCTTCACGCTGGGCCTCAACTGGTATCCGAATAGCGTGATCCGCTTT
>DATAHD010000464.1:0-10635 GCA_036263395.1 Rhizomicrobium sp.
TGAAGTTCAAAGCGGCCACGATGGTCAACGTCGAAGTGATCAAACTGCACGGCAACTTCAGCTACAAGTTCATCACCACGGACGCCACCCTCGGAAACGGCGCCATTCTGACCATCGACAATCAGACCACCGGTGCGACCAACAAGCTCGTTTTTAACGGTGGGGCTGAAACCGATGGTGCCTTCACCATCAATGGCGGCGCCGGCAACGACAAGATAATTGGCTGCGCGAACACCGATGCGCTCAACGGCAACGGTGGAAACGACGTGATCGATACCAATGGTGGCTTTGACCATGTGACCGGCGGTGAGGGCGATGACGAGATCCACCTCGGCACCCTCACCGCATTCCACAGTATCGATGGCGGCACCGGTAACGACAAACTTTTCCTGAACGGCGATTTCGATTTCACCCTCAATAACACCGTCATCGGCGTCGAGACCTATGTCTTCGCCGCCGGCCACACCTATGGCCTGGGCCTTGACGCGGCTGCGGGTACCGCGTCGATGACGTTCGACGGCAGCAAACTGCACAGCGACGACAGACTCCTCGTCGATGCCAGTCATCTCACCTCGAGCTCCATCCGCTTCAAGGGCGGTGCCGGCGAAGACGCCTATTGGGGCGGCGGCGGCGTGGACACGGTCGCCGGCGGCGACGGTTTCGACCACTTCTTTATGGGCGCAAACCTTACCGCGGCCGATCAGATCGACGGTGGCGCCGGCAGCGACACTCTCTTTCTGTCGGGCGACTACAGTGCCGGCCTGATCATGAATTCCACGACCATTCGCGGCATCGAGTTTATCTCGCTTGCCTCGGGCGGTCATACCTATGTCATCACGACGGCTGACGGCAACATCGCATCGGGCAAGACCTTGGACGTCTCACTCGGCGAAGGTGCGCTCACGTTCAATGGCGCGGCCGAAACCAACGGCAAGTTTACGTTCAACATGAATGGCGGCACCTACGATCTGACCGGCGGCAAGCAGGCCGACATTTTCAACCTCTCGGCTTTCGGCACAGCCAGGGGTGGGCTTGGGGACGACAAGTTCAATCTCACCACGTCGTTGACCAGCACCTACAAGCTCGACGGCGGCTCCGGCAACGACACGGTCAATCTGACGACCTCGAGCGGTGCGCTTGTCACCTTCACGTCGACAACGATGCTCGGCATCGAGAAGGTGATCCTCGCCGACGGCAGCAACTACAATTTCAAGACCGCAAGTGCGACGGTGGCCACCGGTGCATCGATGACCTTCGACGCCAGCGCTCTTCAGGCCACCAACACCTTCACCTTCGACGGCAGCGCGGAAACCAATGCCCAATATGTCCTGATTGGCGGCAGAGGCAACGACGTCCTGAAAGGCGGTTCGGGCGCAGACATCATCACGGGGGGCGGCGGTGCAGATCAGATCACAGCCGGCGCGGGCAACGACACCCTCGTCTTCTCGAGCGTCAGCCAGTCGAGCAGCACAATCCGCGACACCGTCACCGGCTTCGACTTCAACAACGCCGACAAGCTCGACTTCAACTTCGCGATCACCGGCATCGACGCGTCGATGAGTGGTTCGGTCTCGGCCGCGACGTTCGACGCCGACCTGCACGCGCTCATCACGCCGGCGAAGCTGGGCGTCCAACACGCGATGCTGTTCATCGCCACCGGCGGCGACCTGATCGGCCACACCTTCCTGATCGTCAACGGCAATGCCAATGCCGGGTATCAGGGCGGCGGCGATTTCTCCATCGACCTCGTCTCCTCCGCCAATCTCGGCAGCCTCGACACGACGGACTTCATCTGAGGATCATAACGCCGCCGTATAGCGCGCCGACGACGCGTCGAAGCTCATGATCGGGGCTTCGATGCTGCCGTCGGCGCGGTGCGTTCCGCCCAGGACATCGACGGGCTGGATCAGATAGCTCTCCTGCCCGGCGTCCAGGCTGTCGATGATCACATCGAACGTCATCGCGTTGGCGCTCGCGGCCGTGAACCAGTGGACGTTGTCCTTCGCGGTCGTCATCGCCGCCGCGTGACCCACATCCGCCACCGTATCGAGTGTCGGCCTGACCGTGATCGTCGTGTCGCTGTCCGCCACGCGGTCGAAGGTGCGGATGCGCACCTTGCCGTCCAGCACCTTATGCGCGCTCGCCATGTGCTTGTGCGCGTGGGGCGTGATCACGCTATCCCGCGTGAAGCTGAACAATGCCGTGACATAGGCGAAGCGTTGCGGCTGTCGCTGCTCGTCCAGGAAGCGCACGAACCGCTTCTGCGGATCGTGTCCGAACGGTGCACCGGCATCGCGCAGTTGCGCGCCGCGTATCAGCGCGGCAAGCGCCGCGACATCCACCTCACCCGCAAAGGCATTCACGCCGTCGTGCCACTGCACCTGGGAAATGCTGCCGCCGGCCAGCCCGCGCGCCAGCTCGTCCTGCCGGTTCAGCCAGATTCGCGGCGCCATCCGGCGATCCTGCGGTACTGCCGCCCGCGCCTCGGTCAGCAGGGCATAAGCCGAAAATCCCATTAGGCTTTGAGTCAGAAGCGTGCGCCGGTCCATGCTCTATACTGACTCCAAAACGGGCGGAATTGCAGCATTTTCTGCGCTACTGACTCATCCTGACATGCGCCGGGCGCGGATGGGGATTGCACATTTGTTCCTTTAATGTTTCGATTTCCGCGATTAGCTTCGGCTTTCGAATTGGAGGAGACAACAATGACAATCGGGTACGTGACCATCGGTGCGGTGGACGGCGAAGCATCCGGCAAATTCTACGACGCGGTGTTCGGCGCCACGGGTGCGGAGCGCAAATTCGCCGATGGCGGCTGGATCGGCTACGGCGCCAAGGGCTCGGACGAACACGACGTCTACGTGGTCAGCCCGCCGCACAATGGCGAGAAGGCGACCGGCGGCAACGGCTCGATGCTCGCGTTCAAAGCTGGCTCGAAGGCCGAAGTCGATGCCGCGCACAAAGCCGGTCTCGCTGCCGGCGGCACCGACGAAGGCGCGCCCGGCAACCGCCCGGCGGACAAAGAAGGCTGGTACGGCGCCTACCTGCGCGACCCCACGGGCAACAAGATCTGCTTCTACTTCAAGAGCTGATCGGGGCGGCGCGAAATCGTTTTTTTGAAATCAAATGTACCGGGGGAGGGGATACCCCCTCCCTTTTTGCAAACGAATGTACCGGGAGAGCGATTGATGAGTGGGGGTGCCCCTGCCATTTTTGAATTCAAATGGTCCGCAGCCCCAAAGGGGGAGGGGGTACCTCGTTTTCTTGAAAACGAGTGGTACAGGCGCCTGGTGTCAGGCGGTGTGACGCGCGTGCTCTCGGGCTCGCCGCGCCGCTTCGATCTCTGCCGTCGAGATTCCGCTTTCCTCTGCGATGTCTTCCGCCCGCTCGGCGACCATTTGTGTCAGCCGTTCGCGCAGTGAAGGATGTTTGCGCAGCAGGGCATCGAAGTCTTCGGTCGAGAGCGCAAGCAGTCGCGCCTGTCCCACGGCCACGATGGTCGCCGCCCGCATCGTCTCGGTCAGCAGCGCCATCTCGCCGAAGAAGTCGCCAGGCGCGAACCGTAGCGTTGTGTCGGCCAGTTGTGCTTCCACTTGCCCCGACACGACAAAATACATCGCTGCCGCACGCTCGCCCCGGGCCGAAATGATGCCGTGGCTCGGCACCGCCTGCGCCCGCAGCGTATCCATAATCTCACTCAGGGTCCGTGCGTCGAACTCCTGGAACAGCGGCACCCGCGCCAGCATGCCGAAGGTGATCACGAAATCCTTACGGTGAATGTTTTCGACAAAGCCCGTCGCGATGATGCCGACCGGCAGTGCGAACAGGCCGAGGCCCGTAATCATCGTCAGCCCGGCGATGACGCGGCCGAGTTCGGAGGTGGGATAGGTATCGCCATAACCGACGGTCGTAAGGGTCGTGATCGCCCACCACATCGCGTCGGGAATGGTGCCGAATTCTTTCGGCTGCAACCGGCCCTCGATCGCGTGCATCAGCGAGGCGCTGATGATCACGGCGCAGAACATCAGCAGAACCGAGCCGTACAGCGCCCGGCGCTCATCCTTGATGACCTGTGCAAGGGTGGAGAGTGCTGGCGAATAGCGCGCGATCTTGAGGAGCCGCAGCAGGCGGAACAGCCGCAGCACGCGCAGATCGAGATACGGCACCAGGATCATGAAATAGGAAGGCAGGAACGCGAGCAGGTCGACGATCATCATCGTCCGCGTCGCCGTATAGAACCGGCCTTCTATCGGGCCCTTACTGCGGATATGCGGATCTTCCGGGGCCGACCAGAGGCGCAGCAGATACTCGGCAGTAAAGAACGCCACCGACGCGTACTCGAACCAGAAAAATTCCCTGCCGTATTCCGCTTCAATCGCGGGAATGCTCTGCGCGATATAGGCAACCACATTCGCGATGATCAGCACGATCAGCGTCGTCTCGAACAGCATGCCAGCGCTGCCGCTCGAGCGGCCGCCCTCGAGCGCAATATAAACCCGGCGCCTCAGGCTGCCGTGCGGATGATCCCCCTTCATCCGCACACCTTACGCAGTAAGCGTTGCGAGTTTCTTCTCGATCGCCGCCAATGCGTCGCCCGCTTTCGTGCCGTCCGGTCCACCGGCCTGGGCCATGTCGGGCCGTCCGCCGCCGCCCTTGCCGCCGAGCGCTTCCGCACCCACGCGCACCAGGTCGACCGCGCTGATCTTGCCCGTCAGGTCGTCGGTCACGCCGACCACCAGCGAGGCCTTGCCGTCCGCAATGGCGACGAAGCCCACGACGCCAGAGCCGACTTTCGCCTTGGCATCGTCGGCGAGGCCTTTGAGGTCCTTGCCGCTCACGCCTTCGACGACCCGCAACACCGCTTTCACGCCGCCGATTTCTTTCGTCTCGTCACCGCCGCTGCGCGCCGGGCCGGCCAGCGCCAGCGCCTTCTTGGCGTCGGCAAGCTCGCGCTCCAGCCGCCGCCGCTCTTCCGACAGCTGCGCCACGCGCGCCGGCAGGTCTTCGACACCGGTCTTCAGTGCCGCCGCCGCGTCCGCCGCCAGATCGGCGCGATGCTGCAGATACTGCCGCGCGCCTTCGCTGGTCAGCGCCTCGATGCGCCGCACGCCCGACGCCACCGCCGATTCCGACAGGATCGTGAACATGCCGATATCACCCAGGCGCCGCACATGCGTGCCGCCACACAGCTCGACACTGAACGCCTTCGATGCCTCGTGATCGTCACCCATGGTGAGGACGCGCACTTCGTCGCCATACTTCTCGCCGAACAGCGCCTCCGCACCAGCCTCGATCGCCTTGTCGGTCGGCATCAGGCGGGTGGACGTGTCGCTGTTCTGGCGCACGATCGTGTTCACGCTGCTTTCGATCCGTTCCAGCTCTTCCGGCGATACGGATTTCGGATGGCTGAAGTCGAAGCGCAGGCGATCCGGTGCGACCAGCGACCCCTTCTGCGCCACATGATCGCCCAGCACGCGCTTGAGCGCGGCATGCAGCAAATGTGTCGCCGAGTGATTGGCCCGCGTCGCGCGCCGCCGCTCGCCATCGACCTTGAGATCGACGCCGTCACCGACCGTGAACGTGCCCTTGGTGACTTCCACCACATGAACATGCAGCGCGCCGAGCTTCTTCTCGGTGTCGACGACTTTGCCTTCCGCGCTCTTGGACGCGATGGCGCCCTGATCGCCGACCTGCCCGCCCGACTCCGCATAGAATGGCGTCTGGTTGGTGAGCAGCAGCACGGTCTCGCCCGCCTTTGCGGACTTCACGGCCGCGCCGTCCTTGAGCATCGCGGTGATGACGCCTTCGGACTCTTCGGTGTCGTAGCCGAGGAATTCTGTGGCGCCGACCTCGTCGCGCACGGCAAACCACTGCGCGTCGGTCGCTGCTTCACCAGAACCGGCCCACGCCTTGCGCGCATCGGCCTTCTGCTTCTGCATTGCCACATCGAAGCCGGCGGTATCGACCGCGATGCCGCGTGCCTTCAGTGCATCCTGCGTCAGGTCGAGTGGGAAGCCGAACGTGTCGTAGAGCTTGAACGCGACATCGCCTGCGAGCGTTGCGCCGTGACTCATCGCGCTGGTCGCCTCATCGAGCAGCTTGAGACCGCGCGCCAGTGTCTCGCGGAAACGGATCTCTTCCAGCTTCAGCGTTTCGGTGACGAGCGCCTCAGCGCGCTTCAACTCCGGATAGGCCGCGCCCATCTCCGCCACCAGCGCCGGCACCAGCCGGTGCATCAGCGGGTCCTTCGCGCCGATCAGATGCGCGTGGCGCATTGCGCGGCGCATGATGCGGCGAAGCACGTAGCCGCGTCCTTCGTTCGACGGCAGCACGCCGTCCGCGATCAGGAACGAGGTCGAGCGC
This sequence comes from Rhizomicrobium sp., assembly GCA_036263395.1. GTDB lineage: Bacteria > Pseudomonadota > Alphaproteobacteria > Micropepsales > Micropepsaceae > Rhizomicrobium. The sequence goes on from DATAHD010000464.1 coordinate 6,364, forward strand.
AGGTGGTCCGCGATCACGCGATGGCTGAACTTCGCATCGCCTTCCGCTTTCGCGCCCGAGGCATCGACCGATGCCGCGATGAGATGGCGGAACAGGTCGATCTCGTAGTTGTCGGTGACGCCCTGCAGGATCGCCGCGATACGCTCGAGCCCCATGCCGGTGTCGATCGACGGCTTGGGCAGGTCGATGCGGGTGTTCTCGTCCACCTGCTCGAACTGCATGAAGACGAGGTTCCAGAACTCGAGGAAGCGGTCGCCGTCTTCGTCGGGACTGCCCGGCGGCCCCCCGGCTACCGTGTCGCCCTGGTCGTAGAAGATTTCCGAGCAATAGCCGCACGGTCCGATCGGACCCATCGACCACAGATTCTCTTCGAGCCCGACGATGCGGTCGTCGGAGATATTGGCGATCTTCTTCCACAGCCCGCGCGCCACATCGTCGGTCGGATAGACCGTGACCCACAGCCGGTCCTTCTTCAGGCCCGCGGTCTTGGAGATGTAGTCCCAGGCATATTCGATCGCGGCTTCCTTGAAGTAGTCGCCGAACGAGAAATTGCCGAGCATCTCGAAAAAGGTGTGGTGCCGGGTGGTGTAGCCGACATTGTCGAGGTCGTTGTGCTTGCCGCCGGCCCGGACGCATTTCTGCACGCTGGTCGCGCGCTTGTAGGGCCGGGTCTCGGCGCCGGTGAACGCGTTCTTGAACTGCACCATGCCCGCATTGGTGAACATGAGGGTCGGGTCGTTGCGCGGGACGAGTGGACTCGACGGCACCACGCTGTGCTGCCGGCTCTGGAAAAAGTCGAGAAAGCTCGACCGGACATCGGAAAGGTTGGTTGTCATAGGTCAGTTTGTACCGGGCGCTTTAGAACTGGTCCAGAACATGGCTGCTCACCCCGCCGCGCGAGGGAACGTGGGGATTGATAGGCCTAATAAAAGAGGGGCGGCTCTTGCGAACCGCCCCTCCGGGAGTCGTTCCCCCATGCCAGTAGGGAAGCGACAAACTGTTGGCCGATAAGGCCTATTCCTCGTCCTCATCGTCGTCCGACGAGCCTTCGCCGCCGAGGGCTAGCGACTGACCGATCAGGCCGGCATTGGCGCGGATGGCGGCTTCGATCTTGTTGGCAATGTCCGGATTGGCGGCAAGGAAGGTCTTGGCGGATTCGCGGCCCTGGCCGATGCGGTCGCCATCGCAGGAGAACCACGAGCCTGACTTCTCCACCACGCCAGCCTTTACGCCGAGATCGAGCAGCTCGCCCGTCTTGGAGATACCGGCGCCATACATGATGTCGAATTCGACCTGCTTGAACGGCGGGGCAACCTTGTTCTTGACCACTTTCACGCGGGTCTGGTTGCCGGTGACTTCTTCACGGTCCTTGATCGCGCCGATGCGGCGGATGTCGAGGCGCACCGACGAGTAGAACTTCAGCGCGTTGCCGCCCGTCGTCGTCTCCGGGTTGCCGAACATGATGCCGATCTTCATGCGGATCTGGTTGATGAAGAGTACGATCGTGTTGGATTTGGAGATCGAGCCCGTCAGCTTGCGCAGCGCCTGGCTCATCAGGCGGGCCTGCAGGCCGGGCAGGGAGTCGCCCATTTCGCCTTCGAGTTCGGCTTTTGGCGTCAGCGCCGCGACCGAGTCGACCACCACGATGTCGACGCCGCCCGAACGGACCAGCGTGTCGCAAATCTCGAGCGCCTGCTCACCGGTGTCCGGCTGCGAAATCAGCATCTCGTCGATGTCGACGCCCAGCTTCTTGGCATAGCTCGGGTCCATCGCGTGTTCGGCGTCGATGTAGGCGGCGATGCCACCCTTCTTCTGAACTTCCGCAACGACATGAAGTGCGAGCGTCGTCTTGCCGGACGATTCCGGACCGTACACTTCGATCACGCGGCCGCGCGGCAAGCCGCCGATGCCGAGCGCGATGTCGAGGCCGAGCGAACCAGTGGACACAGCGTCCGTTGCGACGCCGAGGTCCTTGGCACCCATCTTCATGACAGAGCCTTTACCAAAGGCGCGGTCGATCTGGGTCAGCGCCGCCTCAAGGGCCCGCTTCTTCTCGCTCGCCGATGCATCTTCCTTGCCCACTACCTTCAAAGCCGCCTGAGCCATGGTGTTCGATCCCTTATTTCATGGCGGCCCGAGTGCCGCAATGACGGCCAAAGTACACACTTCGTTCAGGTTCACAAGCCGTTCTGAACGATATTGATTTCGTTGGGATATTTCGTGTGTGTTCTTTCCGTGTTCAGGGGATTTTGAACACCCTGCGTAACGAATCCCGCAGGCGGTATCCGGGCGCCATTCACACACAGAATCTAGGGCCGAATCGGTCGCCAGCGGAGGCGAGATTACAACTCCCGGATGCCGTCAGCGGTCACGTTGGGGTGCATGCCGGACGGTGGGAAATGCTGGATCAGCGGCGCACCGACCAGCTCGATTGCCTTGACGATGCCGCCTGCCGGATCGCCGCTCGCCATGCCCGCGATCAGCACGCCGCGTGCCTGATCCCACAGCGTCTGGCCTTCGATTTTGTGAATCGCCTCATCGGCGATGATCTCCACCCGCCGCTCCGCGAGCGAGAGATAGAGAAGGATGTGCGGCTGTGTCGGCGCGAGGTGGATGCCGGTGGAGACGAAGTGATCGCGCGCCTTCTGATGCACGCGATGCGCTTTCAGAAAGCGCGGCGTCAGCACACGCCGTACCGCCGGGATTGTGACGATCAATGCCACCAGCGCGAACAGCGCGGCCTGCGCCATCGCATAGTTCGACAAGGTCCACGCCACCTGCTGGCGGATGAAGCTCGCCTGTCCGGCATCCCAACTCTGCGTCGCGCGGAGCAACGCGAGCGGATCGAAGCCCAGCATCAAAGCCAGTGGTGGCAATAGCAGTGCAACGATCGCGCCCCATGCCAGAGGCACTTCGCGATAGGCCGAGGATTCCGGCGCGATCAGGCAATAGACTTCACCATCGCTTTTCTCGTCGATGACGTCGATCGCAGCGACGACGCGCTCATGGCCTTCGGGTGTCAGCATCACCAATGTCCCGACGAGCCGCCGCCACCGAAGGAGCCGCCACCACCGCCGCCCCAACCGCCGCCGCCGCCGCCACCCCAGCCGCCACCGCCGCCCCAATCGTCGCGGCGACCGCCGCCGCGCTGGCTCGCGGCGATGATGAGTGGGAGCCACCAAAGGCTGCTGCCACCACGCCCGCCGGAGAGGCCGCTGCGGCGCATGCCGCGGAAGATGCTGCTGATGATCGTGAAGACGAAGAACAGCACGAACAGAACCACAGTCGGGCTGATATGGATCGTGCCGCCGCGCGCCTGTTGCTCCGCCTGTGCCACGCGCGCCTTCGCCGCCGGGGCATCGAGTTCGAGCTGCTTCACGATCTCGTCGGTACCGGCGACAACGCCGCCCTGCATGTCGCCCTGGCGAAACTTCGGCAACACCGCCGATTGCAGGATCACCGACGACAGTGCGTCGGTCAGAATGCCTTCGAGGCCATAACCGACCTCGATGCGGGTCGCGTGCTCCGTCGGCGCGATGATGAACAGAACGCCGTTGTTCTCTTTCTTCTGCCCGATGCCCCAGGCACGGCCGAGCTGATAGCCGTACTCCTCGATCTCATAGCCCTGCAGCGAGGGCAGGGTGACGACCACAAGCTGGCGCGTGGTGCGCTGCTCCAGCTCCTCCAGCTTCGCTGTCAGGCTCGCCTTCGTCGCATCGTCGAGGATGTGCGCGTCATCGACCACGCGTCCCGTCAGTTGCGGGAAGGTCGGTGCTGCGAGCGCTGGCGCAGCGATCCACAGGACCGCAACAACCAGCGCTGCAACGAACGCACGCATGCGCGTGATCATCGGGTTCAGAAGCTCACCTTCGGTGCACTCTGGGCATCCGGCGCCGCGGCGAACGGCAGTGCCGGCTTCTGGCCGCTATAGAACGTCGAGGCCCAGATCGATGTCGGGAACGTGCGCAGGGTCGTGTTGTAGTCCTGGACCGCGAGGTTGTAGTCGCGGCGCGCGACCGAGATGCGGTTCTCCGTCCCTTCCAGCTGCGACTGCAGCGCCAGGAAGTTCTGGTTCGACTTGAGATCTGGATAGTTCTCCGTGATCGCCATCAGGCGGCCGAGCACGCCGGACAGCTGGTTCTGCGCCTGCTGGAATTGCTGAAACTTCTGCGGATCGCTGATCGTGGATGCATCGACCGACACATGCGTCGCCTTCGCGCGCGCTTCGGTCACTTCCACCAGCACGGATTTCTCCTGCGCCGCGTAGCCTTT
>DATAHD010000465.1:0-2394 GCA_036263395.1 Rhizomicrobium sp.
CTGGAGCCGCCTTTGCCGTGGCGGCGTCCCTCTCACCCTATGCAGAGATGCAGCGAGTTTGCATCCGGCTCCTGTATGACGTTCTCGCGCGAAGCTAGTTCATGGTATCCGATCCAGTCCTATTCCAAGCGATCATATAAAGAACAAAAATAGTATATTCAAGCATTAAATGTAGGATTTTGCACTTGGCAGATTTCAGGGCAAATCAGGGTGCATGCCATTGCTTGGCGGGCGTGTTCCGACTTCGATCTGTGCAACGGAGTGGCGATGCGCTTGGTATTTCCCGAAGAATGGAAATCGATTTCCCGGCCACATGTTCGGGCCGAGTTGATGGCGTTCCTCGCAAGTGCATCACAAGACCAGCGGGGAGACCGGGCGGAATTGGAATTCCTCGTTCATTTCATTTTCGACGATCACGACTTCGAGCGTGCCAGCGAACTTGTCGGCGATGTTCTCATCGATGCCAGCGAAATTGAGCCGGTGCAGTTGTTCGTACGCGTGCTCGATGCCGCCATAGGACCGCGACAGAAACCGCTCTCTGCCGTGAGCAATCAGGAATTGCTGGCAATAAACGATGCAGCTGGTGCAGCGCTCCAGAAGCTTATGCACAATGGTCTTGCGACGTTCAGCGTGTAGGCGCTGCCTACGTTCGCAATCGGCCCAAAAATGGTCATTTGAAAGTAGCGCGCGCGGCGCGACACTCGCTTGGCACAATTCGTCATTATACGGACGATTTGTAACAGGAGAGGGAAATAACCATGAAGAACGTCATTATGTTCGCGTCCGCCGTCGCGTTCTCCGCGATCGGCATCATTGCCTCCACGGCGCCGGCCCGTGCCGATGCGGACGATGCGAAGTGGGTCAGCCAGTGCATTGCCGACAACAAGGATCAAGGCCAGCCGACCTCTGTGATCTCGAGCTACTGCACCTGCATGAACGACAAGATGCCGAGCGACGCGACGCAGTCGATCACGCAGTGGGAGAAGTCCCACAAGGCGGAAGCGGACGCGTGCTCGGCGCAGGCGGGCTGGAAATAAGCGCCGCTTCTTGATGTGGAACGATGAAGCCCCGGTCTTGCGATCGGGGCTTTGTTGTTGGGGCTGTGGGGAGCGGTGTTGGTGGATGGAGGGATGGATTCACGCGGAGGCGGGGGGCGCGGAGTTTCTTTTCTGCCGATTGGATCTTTGTGTGCGGTGAGAACTGATTGGCGCGCAGAGGCGCAGAGACGCAGAGGGTATCGCGGCTCGGGTGCGAGCATTGAGCGGTTGCATCTCACGCTCGGCGTTCTTCCACCAGCCTTCCCACTACCATCCGCCCACCGTTGTCATGGCCCGCGACTGCAGGCCACCCAGGTGGTGTTGCTCCGGTGATGGATGTGTTGGCGCGCAAAGCGCGCCGGGCAGTTTCAAGAGCGAGTGAATGGCGGCTGACGTTAGTGGCTCCGCGCCTCCGCGTGAACCAGCCAGCGCCATCCGCCGCTCAACTGCAGCCGGTCATCCGCAGCAGCCCCCGCGCCTCTGCGCGCCAGATCTTCGCTGGACCACCTGGGTTTGGCCCGCAGTTGCGGGCCATGACCGCGTGGGGGAGTGATATCCCCCTCTCATCAGTCAAAGAGGGCTACTGCATGCTTTTCAATGTCTTCGCGACAAACGCAGCATCGGCTTTGGCGGTGGGGATGTCGGTGGTAGCGAGGCCGGCGCGGGCTCTGGCGGCGGCGGCTTCGAGGGCGGCCTTCTTTTTCGCATCCGCCGTGTCGGGGATGATGCCGTTGCCGGCGTTGGCGCAGGGGTTCATCTGGTTCGCGGTGAAGCCGTTGCCGTTCGGGCCGACCAGGCAGTTGAGCGCGTGATAGAGATGCAGGTGGACGTTCTGGATGTCGTTCGCGTCGGCGGAATATTCCGCATGCTCGATCGCCGTGACAATCTCGCCTTTCACGTCGGCCGCGAACGCTGCGGTGGCCAGCAGTGTGATGGCGGCAATGGCCGCAGACGCGCGGCCGGACTTAAATGTCATGTGTGATCTTCCCCTCAGATGAGGCGGCTGCTTAGCAGGTGCTTTGCGGTGCCGGGATCACAAGAGCGCGATGCTTGACTTACGATGTCAGCGCAAACGGCCACAGACAGTCCATGATCAGGGAGACCAAGCTACAGCGGCGCGTGGATGCCCGCGTAGTCGTAGAGCGACGTCACGGTGTTCGGCTGCTCTTTCACGACGCTCTGCAGAATGAGGCCCGTGTCGCGTGCGATCCAGAACCGGGTGCTGACGCGGTAGACGATGATGTCGGCCGGAACGCCGCCGATGGTCTCCGTCCCGTCGGCGCGGCAGGTCTTGCGCTCCCAATCCTTGGCGATCTGCACCGCGGCCGCCGCCGCATCGCGCGGCTTTTTCTTCCAC
>DATAHD010000466.1:0-4280 GCA_036263395.1 Rhizomicrobium sp.
CACCCAACGCGAAGCCGAGGATCGACGCCACGCTGAGATCGCGCAGCTTCGCATCGCGCAGAAATCCGGCGAACGCTTCGCGCAGATGCGCAAACACATTGGTCTCGATCTCGCGTCCATGCCGCGCGGGCTCGACGGTGAAGAGCGCAATTAACAGCCCCGCCGCCTGCGGGGCCAACGACAGCCAGAACAGGATACGAAATGGATACCAGAACAGCACCACCGCCGAGGCCAACGCGGACGCCGTCAGCGCCCACTGAAACATCGCGCTCAGCCGCCCTTGATACTCCGCGAACTCCGCCTCGCGTCCCTCGTCTTTCAGTGTGTCGTAAAGAAACGCATCCTGATTGCCGCTAAACAGCGAGAACGACAGCCCCTCCAGCGCCGCACCGAGCGCAAGAACCTCGAAGTTGGGCGCCATCGCATAGGCCGCGATGCAGGCGACGTTCGCCACCTGCCCGCTGACCATCGTCATGCGGCGGCCGACGAAATCGGAGAACACGCCCGTGGGCACTTCAAACAACGACGACGCAATCTTGGCGATGGCAAGGATCAGCACACCATCGGCGTATGAACCGGTGACGTGCGCGAAATATACCACCATCACCGGACCGTAGATCCGGAAATCGTTGCAGAAGTTGAACCCGGCGAAGAGCCGTATGTTGCGCTGCGCGACCGTCACGGACGCCCCCTTGGGAAGCGTCTGTGACGCGCCTCATGCGCAAATGCAAATCAGCGAACGACCAGCTTGCGATAGAGGTGCCAGGTCGCATGCCCCAGCACAGGGATCGCCACGATCAGGCCGAGGAACAGCGGGATACTGCCCAGCACCAACGCACCGGCCACGATCAATCCCCACGCCGCCATCGGCCCGGGATTGGTCATCACCGCCCGTGCCGAGGTGCGCACCGCCGTGTCGAGACCGACATCGCGGTCCAGCAACAGCGGGAACGACACAAGGCTGATCGTCATCGCAAGCAGCGCGAACACGAAACCGGTGCCGACACCGGCAACGATCATCAACTGCCCCGGCGCCGTCAGGAACACGTCATGCAAGAACGAACCAACCGACTGCGGCATCGCGGGGCCGAGAGTCATCGCGTAGATCGTCCACGCCGCCGCCAACCACAGCAGAAAGATTGCCACCAGCAACGCGCCGAGCAGCACGATCGCGCCGATCGCCGGCGCCTTCAGCACATCGAACGCATTGGCCCAGTTCACCTCCGCGCCCTGCTCCCGCCGGCGGCTCATCTCATAGAGACCGAGCGCGGCAACCGGTCCAAGGATCGCAAAGCCCGATGCGAGCGGGAACAGCAACGGCAGCACATCCATGCCGAACGCCAGCCGCGCCATGATCAATCCCACGACAGCATAGGTCACGCACAGGAACACCACATCGCTGCGATACGCTTCGAAATCCTCGAAGCCGCGGCGCAGCGCATCGCGCACATCGGCATAGCCGATGCGATAAACGCCCGGCGCGGGCGAATGAATGGTCTCTTCGACATGCTGAAACGAATGGGCCGCCGCGCCCAACGCATGAGCGCCGGCAACAAACTGCGCCCCCGTCCACTCGATCGGATTACGAATTGTCATGGCCGTCCTCCCGAACGTTGTTGTTCGAGGTCGAGGTACGTCCATGGCCAGGCGGCCAACCCCTGCCGTCGGTCACGGCGAACCGCAACCAGTGGGACGAGGCTACACCCCCTGCGACATTCTGTCGATTGGCGTTTTCAGCCCGGTTTTGCGGGCTTAGTTGATCCGCTTCTCTTTGCCGGCCCAGTACGGTTCGCGCAGTTTGCGTTTGAAGATCTTGCCCGAGTCCTCGCGCGGCAGGTCGTTCTGGAAGTCGACCTTCTTGGGCACCTTGTAGCCGGCGACCTTGCCGCGCAGATACGTCCGCACGTCGGTCTCACTCAGCGACTGACCGGGCTGGGTCTGCACCACGGCGCAGATCGCCTCGCCATACTCCTCATCCGGGATACCGAACACAGCGCAGTCGGCGACGCCCGGCATCTTGTGCAGCTCGGACTCGATCTCCGCCGGATAGATGTTCACGCCGCCGCTGATCACCATGTCCTTGGCGCGGTCGCACAGGAACAGATAGCCGTCCTTGTCGAAGTAGCCGACATCGCCCGGCGCGATGAGACCCACCTTCTCGCTGTCGCGGCGTTTCTGGTCGTCACCATGATAGGTGAAGTCGGCGATCGACTTCACACGGCAGATCACTTCACCGATCTCGCCGGTGGGCAGCGATTTGCCGTTCTCGTCGATCACCTGCACATCGGCTTCCGGGATCGGTTTGCCGACGGTGCCGGGATGCGCGAGCCATTCCTTGCTGTCGCAGAACACCACCATGCCGACTTCGGTGGAGCCGTAGTATTCGTTGATCACCGGTCCCCACCACTCGATCATCTGCTGCTTCACGGCGGGCGAAACCGGCGCCGCGGCATGCACGATGAATTTCAGCGAGCTGAGATCGTACTTCTTCTTCACGTCGTCCGGCAGGCGCAGCAGCCGGTTGAACATGATCGGCACCATGTGGATGTGGGTGACGCGATGCTTCTCGATCATCTGCAACAGTTCTTCGGGATCGAAGCGCGGCTCCAGGATCACGTTCGCGCCCATGCGCGCGGAGGCGAGGCCATAAGCATTGGGTGCCGAATGATACATCGGCCCGACAATCGCGGAGACGATCTCCTCCGGCTTGTAGCCGGTGAAGCCGAAGCCACGCGACAGGATTGCAGCCGAGGTCGCCGCCTGCTCCGCCGTCGGCGGCGTGCGGCGCACGCCCTTCGGCCGCCCGGTGGTGCCGGAGGTGTAGATGATCGTGCCAGGCCCATCGACGGCGGGCTGCGCCATCGGCGGAAAGTCTTGCAGCCACGCATTCCATTCGATCGCACCGGCTTCGACCTTGCTGCGTTCCGGATCGATGCCATAGGCGGATTGAATCTCCGGCGGCGTCTCGACGATCAGCACCGGCACACCGGCCGGGATCGCGGCACGGATCGGGCCGAGCATGTCAGCGTGAATGACCACCGCTTTGGCGCCGGAGTTCTCGAACAGATAGCGCGCCTCATCTTCGGTGTAGTGCCAGTTCACCGGCACCGGATAGGCACCAACCAATCCGGCGGCGAAGCTCGCCTCCAGAAACGGGAAGTCGTTGCGCAGATAGAGCGCGACGGTGTCGCCGCGCCCGATGCCCAGCGCGGCAAAGCCGCTGGCGGCGCGGGCCGCGTTCGCCATGATCTGTTCGGTCGTCGCAATCCGGTCACCGCTGCGGATCTGGGCCATGGCATGTCTCTCCCTATCGGACGCCATGCATCGCGGCGGCCGTTCTGCCCACCGACGATAGCCTTGAATTTCAACCTCGGCCAAGGCGCGCCGTAACGGCGGCTTGGCAGCAAATTTGACACATAATTTCGGTCTTGAGCGGTCACATTGCAGATGCGATACAAACGGCAGTTCTCACAAGTAACAAAATGTTGGGCGATAATGGGGTTTCCGGAGAAGCAGGGTCTTTACGACCCCAGGAACGAGCATGACTCCTGCGGTGTTGGCTTTGTGGCCAACATCAAGGGCGCCAAGACCCACGAAATCATCGCCCAGGGCCTCCAGCTTCTCATCAATCTCGATCACCGCGGCGCCGTCGGCGCCGACCCCGCCGTCGGCGATGGCGCGGGCTGCCTGATCCAGATTCCGGATGCGCTGCTGCGCGATTGGGCCGGCAAGACGAACGTCAACCTTCCCCCGCCGGGCCGGTATGCCGTCGGCATGTGCTTTCTGCCGACCGAGACGCGGGCGCGCGACATCGTGGTCAAGCAGCTGGAACATTTCATCCGCGTGGAAGGCCAGACCTTGGTCGGCTGGCGCGACGTGCCGGTAGAGACCGCGGGCCTCGGCAAGACCGTGCTCGAGTCCATGCCGATGATCCGCCAGGTGATCGTCGGCCAAGGCGCGCGCACCAAGGACCAGGATGCCTTCGAGCGCAAAGTGCTCGCGATCCGCAAGCAGACGCAGAACCCGCTCGAGAACCTCGCCCGCCGTCACAAGAACCCGGCGATCGTCGACTTCTATATGCCGTCCTTCTCGACGCGCACGGTGGTCTACAAGGGCCTGCTGCTCGCGCCGTCGGTTGGGGCTTTCTACACGGACCTGCGCAACCCGCTGACCAAGTCGGCGCTGGCGCTGGTGCACCAACGCTTTTCGACCAACACCTTCCCGTCGTGGAAGCTGGCGCATCCTTATCGCTTCATCGCGCACAACGGCGAGATCAACAC
>DATAHD010000467.1:0-1822 GCA_036263395.1 Rhizomicrobium sp.
TCGTGGCTGGCATAGCCCTTCACGCTCTCCACCAAGTTGGGGATCAGATCGGCGCGCCGCTTCAGCTGCACGTCGATACCGGACCACGCCTCCGCCACCACGTTCTTGCGGCGGACAAGCCCGTTATAGGTGAAGACCGCCCAGAGTGCGGCCAGGACGAGTAGAGCAACGACAATGATTTCAGCCATGGCGCGAAGCTAACCGCTTCGGAGATTCGCGTCCATGGCCGAAACCTTGCCGGTGTTTAGCGAAGCACCATGGAGCGCACCACGTTCACAACGCCGATGGCGATCGCAAAGACGATCGCATAGGCGAGCACGGTGAGCATCTGCAGCACCTGGAAATTGTGCAGCGTGGTGCCGGCATAGGCCGCGGCGTTCGCACCGTTCATGGCGACTTCGCGGACGTAACCGGCGATGCCGAAAGCGATCAGTGCGATGACAGTGCCGGTGATGATGGACGAGATGCTCTCCATCAAAAAACCGGCGGCGATGGCGATGATGGCGATGATGCCGAGCGTGATCCAATCGGCATGAAGGATGACGGCCTGAATCGCGGCCCACAAGCTGTTCACGAATTCCATAGCTACCCCCTGAAGTACACGACAGTTACGGCAGCATCTTTTATGGCGAGGAGCTCAGTCCCCGCCGGCTGCTCATTTACGCATCATATACCAAGGGAACTCTGCCGAGAATGTAGACAGGCAGATTTAATCGTGTCGTTAGTGTTAACGCACCTTAACGCCTGTCGTCGCTATCGGAAGGCGGCGATGCAGCTTGCGCGCAACCAGACCGAGCGCTTCGGCGGCATGGCATTGCGGATACAGCGCGAGGAGGTTGCCCTGCCGCCGCACGGCGTCGAGAACCTTCGGATCGCGCGGAATTCCGCCCAAATACTCCGGCGTCGCGTCCAGGAAGGCGCGTGAGGAATTGATGAGGGCGTCGGCACAGCGGCGGGCTTCCTGGTCGCTCAGCGCCTTGTTTACCACGAAGGCGGGAAGGTCGGCGCCGCGGCGCTGCAGCAGCTTCGCGAAGGCGTACGCATCGGTGAGCGATGCCGGATCGGGCGACATGACGAGCACGGTCTCGTCGGCCCGGGCCGCGAAGCCCAGCACGATGTCGTCGACACCGGCCGCGAGATCGAGCAGCACGCGGTCATAGGATTTCGCGTTGCGCAGGATGGTGATGAGACGCTCCAGCGTCACCGGCTGGATATTCGCGAGCGCGCCGGAACCGGCCGGCGCGGCGAGAAGATCGAAACCGCCGGTGCGTCCGATGCCGCCGTCTATGGCCGCGACGCCATCTTTCAACGTGCGCTTGCCGGACAGAACGCCGGCGAGATCGCCGCCGCTTTCGACGCCGAGCTGCACCGTGGTGTTGGAAAGGCCGAGATCGGCGTCGCAGACGAGAACTTTCTCGCCTTCGTTTGCCAGTGCGTGTGCGAGGCTGAGCGAGACGAGCGTCTTGCCGGTGCCGCCTTTGCCCGAACCGATGGCCGTGAGGCGCGGTCCGCCGAAGATGGGTTCGATGGTCATTACTGGGCTCCCCCGCGATCGGCATTGCCGATTCCGGACTCAAGAATGGCGCGTGACAGGCTGATGGGTGTCGGCAGTTCGAGTGCGCCGGCGGCGAATGGCGATTGCGTGACGGCGGCAAGGCCGAGGCCGCGCGTGCTGGCGGCAAGCAGCGCGCCGAGACGGCGCACAATATCGAGGCCGGTGACGATCACGCGCACCGCGCCGAGCGATTTCAACGCTTCGCAGATTTCGGTGGTCTCTTCGCTGTCGCCGCGGGCCGAAAGCACGCCGATGGTCTCGACACCG
>DATAHD010000468.1:0-2097 GCA_036263395.1 Rhizomicrobium sp.
CAGGAAAGCGCCGTCTCTTGCGGCTGCTCCAGAACGCTTGTCTGACCGTCGGAATGCATGATGAACACCCTCTCGAATGAACCTCTGCTTCCCAGTCGACACCCCACACCACCCAACCACATCCGCCTCTGCGGGCAGAAATTATGGTTAAGAAAGTATTAATAGCTGCCTGAAAGTAGTTAATGTCAAGCAGTTTCATCCGTAAGCGGATGAATGGCCAGCTTCCGCTTGCGATCAATCGGGGCGATACCAGTAAACACCGTACCCCAGGTCGGTGTAGCGCCCGCGCGGCTCCGGCAATTGCCCTCTGGCGCGCGGAACGAAGTATCCCCACCCGCCATCGAACATGGGTTTGATCTGAATATCGCAGCCTGTTTGGAAAACGGATACGTCCTGCGGATGAAGACTCGCGATCGCCGGCGGCCATCGCTTCTGCGGCACGCCACTGTATTTGGGATACGGTCCATAGTCCGTATCGAGCGCTTCCGTCGTCATCAGGTGTTGGCACGCGACAGCAACACCCTTCAGCGTTGCCTCATCGTGCGTCGGCCACGCGCAACCCGCGAGCGCAAAGGCAACCGCCAGCGCACCGAAGCGCGCGGGCCTCACGGTCGCCACTCCAACCGCACATCCGGCGTGCGTTCCTCGTTGCCTTCGCCGTCGGTCCACTCCACCTCGACACAGCCGTGCCGCGCATAGAACCGTCGCGCACCCTCGTTCTGCTGGAACGCCCAGAACTGGAATCCCGCTGGCCGCTGCTGCTTCACCTTCGCCAGCAGCGCCGATCCCGCGCCGGCGCTCTGCGCATCGGGATACACATACAGATGGTCCAGCCAGTCCTCGTTGATCCCGGCGAAACCGACGACCCGGCCGTCCACCTCCGCCACCCAAACCTCCTCCCGGTTCTGCAGGCCGCGGAAGAACGCGCGAGTCTCCGCCTCGGTGTGGACCACTGGCAGGTAGGTCATGCGGGCACGCGCCGCTACAAAAATGTCAGCGACTTTGTCCGCATCGGTCGCGAGAGCGCGCCGGATCGCAATGTTCGAACCCATCGTCGCGCAACCCTATCACATCGCTTGACTTGACCCCGCGCCCTCTCAATATCGGCGCTGTCCCCAGGGGCGCCGCAAGGCTGAGATCGCAATCCCGCGAGTCCCTTAGAACCTGATCCGGGTCATGCCGGCGTAGGGAGAGGCGAATGAACAAACCCGTACTCAATGCGAAAGCCATGCAGATCACCCGCGGTGCGCTGCCCGGCTCGAACAAGACCTACATCAACGGCGTCCCGTTCCGCGAAGTCCCGCTCAGCGGAGGAGAGCCCAGCGTCCGGCTCTACGACACATCCGGTCCGTACACGGACGATTCCGTTGCCATCGACATCGAGAAGGGCCTGCGCTCCGTCCGCGGCGAATGGATCCGCGCTCGCGGCGATGTGGAGGAATACGAAGGCCGCGCCCGCAAGCCGGAAGATGATGGCCTGAAGCGCGGCGAACTCCTCTCCGTGCCGCAGTTCGACCGCAGCGCGCTGAAGCCGCTGCGCGCGAAAGCCGGCAAGAACGTCACCCAGCTGCACTACGCGCGACAGGGCATCATCACCGAGGAGATGCGCTACATCGCGGCGCGCGAGAACCTCGGCCGCAGTGCGCTCGCCGACGGCAACAGCTTCGGCGCCAATATCCCGGAGCAGATGACGGCGGAGTTCGTGCGCGACGAGATCGCCCGCGGCCGCGCCATCATCCCGGCGAATATCAATCACCCGGAAACCGAGCCGATGATCATCGGCCGCAACTTCCTGACCAAGGTGAACGCCAACATCGGCAACTCCATCGTGACCTCCGGCGTCGCGGAGGAGGTCGAAAAGATGGTGTGGTCGATCCGCTGGGGCGGCGACACGGTGATGGATCTCTCTACCGGCCGCCACATCCACACCATCCGCGAATGGATCATCCGCAACTCGCCGGTGCCGATCGGCACGGTGCCGATCTATCAGGCGCTGGAGAAAGTCGGCGGCATCGCCGAAGAACTCACCTGGGACATCTATCGCGACACGCTGATCGAGCAGTGCGAGCAGGGCGTCGACTACTTCACCGTCCACGC
>DATAHD010000469.1:0-5032 GCA_036263395.1 Rhizomicrobium sp.
GAATGCGGTCGGTGCTGCGCTTCATCAGTCCCCTCCGGTCAGGCGCCAACTATGGCCGAACCGCGCGCGCCCCGCGACGGCCACTGCGGCGATAGTTGCCGTGGGGGCGGCGTTGTGCGTCGCAGCATTCGCCGCTAGAGCAGAAGCAGCGACATAATGGGGGACGCCATGGCTGCCGATATACCCGCCGGCTTCAAACCACTGCAGTTCAATGTGGGTTTTCTGGAAAACATCGGCCCGCTGTACGGCAAATGGGAGAACGACCGCCTCCTCATGGGTTTCCGGGTCGAGATGCGCCACTGCAATCCGGGGCAGGTTGCCCACGGTGGCATGCTCGCCACCTTCGCCGACATGTTCATCCCCATCGCCGCGCGCATGCAGGCGAAGGCCGACATCGGTTTCGCGCCGACCGTCACACTGACCTGTGACTACCTCGCTCCGGCCCGCCTCGGCGCCTGGGTGGAGGGAACCGCCGACGCGCTGCGCAAAACCAAAAGTCTGTTCTTCGCGCAGGGAATTGCGACTGCCGATGGGGAGCCATGCCTCCGCGCCAGCGCCATCTTCAAGGTCACGCAGGCGATGGGCATGACGATGTCCCCCGAGCGCCTCTTCGGCGATGTTCCCTGAGCGCTGTGACCGATAGCGGTTGCGACAGGATCGCAGAAAGCTAAGCTGCCTCTAGCGTATGGCGGCAGGGCGAATGACATCGATTTTGCGTGGCGCATTGGTCGCGTTCGTTCTCGCGCTGATCGCGCCGACGGCCGCGATGGCCGACACCATCTGTCCGCGCGCCACCGCCGGTGCCGAGGTTCCGGTGCCGCCGGAATTGTCCTCCACCAACAACGTCCTCGAAGTCTCGTTCGACTATCTCACCACGGTCGACGACCTCGGCCGCACGCTGTTCTGCTTCAAGACGCCGGACGGCAAGGAATCGCCCACGCTCCGCGTCCATCCCGGCGACACCATTGTCATGCACGTCACCGACAAGATCCCGGCGCCGCCGCTCGGCGCAGCGGAGAAAATGTCGAACGCCTCGACCCAATGCGGCGCCGCGGTGATGACCGATGCCTCGGTCAACCTGCATTTCCACGGCCTCAACATCTCGCCCAAGTGCCACAGCGACGAGACCATCCACACGCTCATCAACTCGGGCGAGACCTTCACCTACAAGCTGAAGATCCCCGACAACGAACCGCCCGGCCTCTACTGGTACCATCCGCACGTTCACGGCATCGCCTCGTCGGCGGTGCAGGGCGGCGCCTCCGGCCTCATCGTCGTTGAGGGCATCGAGAACGTGCAGCCCGCGGTCGGTGGTCTTGCGGAGCGTCTCATCACCATCCGCGATCAGCAGCTCGGCAAGCCCGATGTGGTGACCAATCGCGATGCGCCGTTCTGGGATGTCTCGGTGAATTACGTCCCGGTGGATTATCCGGATTACAACGCCTCCGTCGTGCGCATGAAGGCCGGCACCAGCGAGTTCTGGCGCGTCGCCAATTCGACCGCCAACACGATCCTGGATCTCAAGCTGCTCTACGATGGCGTACCGCAGCCGATCCAGATCGTCGGCTTCGACGGCGTGCCCACCGGTTCGCAGAACGGCACGCGTCAAGGCACGATCGTCACGCAGAAAGATATCCTGCTGCCAACCGCCGGTCGTGTGGAGTTCATCGTACCCGCACCGCCGCCGACCGTGAAGAAGGCCGTGCTCATCACCGAGACGATCAAAGGCGGCCCCGCGTCGGACAGCAATCCGCACCGTCCGCTGATCCGCATCCGCACCGTGCCGACGGTGTCGTCGAACCTGCACATCATCCCAAAGCGCAACAACGCGCCGACACAGCAGCGCTTTGAGGACCTCGCCCAGGTGCCGGTGACCGCGAAGCGAAAGCTCTACTT
The DNA here is from genome assembly GCA_036263395.1 of Rhizomicrobium sp. GTDB lineage: Bacteria > Pseudomonadota > Alphaproteobacteria > Micropepsales > Micropepsaceae > Rhizomicrobium. Next base: position 1,897 of record DATAHD010000469.1, read on the forward strand.
CATCGAGATACCTTCGATCCGCAAACCGCCGGATATGTCCCTCGCGCACAAACCGGCGATCACCCCGGCGGCTGATCCGGTGACGTTCTACATTGCCGTTGAAGGCAAGCCGCTGCGCGCCTTCGACGCCAACGAACCGCCTCAGATCGAAACCACCAAAGGCGCGGTCGAAGAATGGGTCATCCAGAACCGGACGGCGGAGGTGCACGAATTCCACATGCACCAGATCCACTTCCTGGTGACCGCAATCAACGGCGTGCCGATCCCGGAGGATCAGCAGCAGTGGTACGACACGCACCAGGTGGGCTTCTGGCGGGGCAAGGGTCCGTACCCGTCGATCACGGTGAAGATGGACTTCCGCGGCGCCGTGGTCGGCGACTTCCTCTATCACTGCCACATCCTCGATCATGAGGACGGCGGCATGATGGCGATCATCCGCGTCAACCCGAAACCGTCGTGAACCGGCTCGCGCGCGCGCTCTTTGCTCTATCGTTGCTCGCGGCGGCACCGGCTGCCGCCGCGCCCGCGGCGTCACCGATCGACACGCACTTCGCGCTCTCGACCCTCGACGGCCGCGCCGTCACCGATACGGACTACCGCGGCAAATTCCTGCTGATTTATTTCGGCTACACCTTCTGCCCCGATGTGTGCCCGACCACGCTCAGCCAGATCGACGCCGCACTCGACGCCCTCGGCCCGCAAGGCGCGCGCTTCCAGCCGCTGTTCATCTCGGTCGATCCCTCGCGCGACAAGCCGAGTGTGCTTAAAGACTATCTCGCGAACTTCCGCCACATCGGCGGCCTCGCCGGCTCGCCGGAAGAGATCGAGACGGTCGCCAAGGCTTTCCACGCCTACTACCGCGCCCGCTCGCTCGGCAATGGCGAGTATGCCGTCGATCACAGCTCCTACATCTACGTGATCGGCCCCGACGGCGCATTGATCGAACTCCTCACCGGCGATCTCCCAGACCATCCGCTCGACAAGGAACTACGCCGCCTGCTCGCGAAAGCGCGGGCGTGATGCGCGCGTCGCGGGTAGTGCTCGCGCTGACCGTAGTGCTCAGCGCCACGGCCTCGCTCGCATTTGCCGCGCAGACTGCATCGCACTTCGCCGATGCCGACAACAGCGCACTCGTTGCGCACGGCATGCAGATCTATCAGCGCAAATGCTCCGGCTGTCACGGCATCCGCCTGCAGGGCCAGCCACTCTGGCAACTGCGCGACCAGTTCGAAGGCCGCCGCGCCCCGCCACACGACGCCACCGGCCACACATGGCAGCATTCGGACGAAGACCTCTTCGCGATGACGAAAAGTGGTCGCTTCCCGCAGGCCCCGCGCGACTCGAAGTCATACATGCCCGCTTACGGCGCGAAGCTGCCCGACGCCGACATCATCGCCGTCCTCGCCTTCATAAAATCCCGCTGGCCCTTGGGCATCCGCGCCTCGCAATCGATGCTGAACCCCGGCTTCAAGGGCATGCCCAAGGGCGCGGACAAACTCGACTGGACTCTGCCGCCAAACTGCACGGGTGCATTCCAGCGCTGGGAGGACGCGAAATAATTCACCCCTCCACGCGAAGCGTTGGAGGGGTCGAGCGAAGCGAGGGGGAGGACGTTACGCGGCAACGCCGCGTTTGTTTGACCGCACCGCACTACTCCAACCGCCAGAGATGAAAGCGCTTACGCGCTAACGTCCTCCCCCGCGGCTTTGCCGCGACCCCTCCAGCTCGCTTCGCTCGTGGAGGGGTTAATGCGGTATCGCTTCCCCCGCAAAATACCGCCGCGGGTTCTCCGTCAGCATCGCATCGATTGTCGCGTCCGTGATCCCCGCCTGCTTCAGCATCGGCGTGATCACGCGCGTAAACCGCATCTGCATCCCTCCGCTCTCCATCGCCTTCATAAACTCCGGCGAGATCATCCGCCCCTTCCAGCACCACACGCTGTCATGGCTGATCGCGATCTGGTTCTGAAAGCCCTTGTTCAGCAGCTTCACCAGCGACTCCACCCGCACCGTATCCGGCTGCACATACTCCAGCCCGAACCGGTCGAAGCCGATATACGCGCCGCCGTTCACGATCCGCATGTGATAGTCGTGATCGGCCGAACCGCAGGAATGTCCGATCACGATGCGGTGTGCCGGCACGCCTTGCGCCTTCAGATACTCCAGCTGCTCGTCGCCCAGTACCGCGTCGGTATGCGTCGTGATCGGTGCGCCGGTCGCTTTGTGTGCAATCGCCGCCGCGCGGAAGATCGTCTTCTCATAGTCGGTGAACGGCGGCGCCGCGGTCGCGATCTTGATCACGCCCGCCTTGATGCCGGTGTCCATCACGCCGACGGTCAGCTCTTTGATAAAGAGATCGGCCAGCCGCTTGTCGGCATCCGCGCCCTGCTGCTGAAACTTGATGTTCCAATACGCCATGCCACCCAGGTGATGGTGATACAGCCCGGTCGCGAACACGATGTTGAATCCGGTGCGGCTCGCCACTTCCGCCATCAGCGGAATGTCGCGGCCGATATCGTTGGGGCAGGGGTCCAGCATCGACTTGAACCCGGCATTTTTCAGCTCCGCGATCCGGTCGACACACACCGCCGCCATCTCGCGCACCGTCGGCGCGGCATAGGCCGTATCGCTCTCCCACCCCGGAAACCCGATGACGAGATGCTCATGCATCAGCGTCTTGCCCAGGTCCGCAACCGCAACCGGTCCCGTCGATGTGTTGATCTTCATAACCGCGCCTCCCGATATTTTCCGGAAGGTTAGCGCGATCGGCGCAAAACGAAAACGCGTTCTGCTTTCCGTTAGGACTTCTTGGTCCGCTGCTCGGCAATTGCCGCCTGCAGCGCGTCCGCGCCCACCGCGCCGACGATCACCTGCTTGCCGATCACGTAGGAGGGCGTACCGCTGACACCAAGCTTGCTGCCGAGGTTGTAGCCTTCGCTCAGCGTTGCTTGTACTTCGCCGCTCGCCATGTCGCGCTCCAGCGCCTTCATGTCGGCGCCCACCGCCTTTGCTGCGTCCAGTGCCGCCTGCTTGTTGGCCTGACCGCCGCCCAGCAACCGCTCATGGAACGGCTCGTACAGCTTGCCGCTCTTGTCCTGCATGCGCAGCGCGATCGCCACCTTCGCCGCCTCCTGCGA
>DATAHD010000470.1:0-16499 GCA_036263395.1 Rhizomicrobium sp.
CAAGGCGGCAGCTGCCGCGAACGGCACGGTCACCGCGGTGATTCCGAACGGCACGGTGCGCAAAGCCTATGCCGAGCTTTCCGGCATCGACATCACGCCGGGCCTGTTTGAGCTGTTGGGCAACGACAAGAGCGACACCAACCTGCGCTGCGCCGTCGCGCATTTCGAGGCGCGCAACGGCTCGCTCGTCTCAGAGCAGCTGATCGCCGACACCGATGCGGTCCAGATCCGCGGCCATGGCACGGTCAACCTCGACACCGAGCGGATGCAGTTCGCGATGCAGGGCCATCCGAAGTCGTTCAAGCTGATCCGCGTCCGCGCCCCGATCACCGTCGGCGGCACGCTGGGCGACCCGAGCGTCGGCATTCAGGCTGGCTCTGCCGTCGCCCAGGGCGGTATTGCTGCAGCCCTCGGCGTGCTGCTCACGCCTATTGCCGCGATCCTCCCGTTCGTCGATCCGGGCCTTGGCAAAGATGCCAACTGTGCTGCGCTTCTGACCGACGCCAAGGCGCAAGGCGCTCCCGTGAAGACGAAGGCGATCCGCAACGCCGCACCGGTCCGCAAGTGATCGGAGCGATAGAACCGAATGGCCAGGAGGTGACCATTTGTGTGTTTCCAACGCCCGTGAATAATGCCCCGCATCAGAGGGGCGCTTCGTGGAAAACAAAGTCTTCAGCAAGGTCGCGTGGCGGCTGTTTCCGTTCATCGGACTGCTCTATGTCGCGTGCTTCCTTGATCGCGTGAACGTCGGTTTTGCCGCGCTCACCATGAACAAGGATCTTGGTATCTCCGACACGGCCTTCGGGCTTGGCAGCGGCATCTTCTTCATCGGCTATTTCTTCTTTGAGGTGCCGTCGAACGTCATCCTCGCGCGTGTCGGCGCGCGGGCCTGGATCTGCCGCATCATGATCACCTGGGGTCTCGTCTCCATGGCGATGTCGCTCGCGCAGGGCGAATACAGCATGTACCTGCTGCGCTTCCTGCTGGGTGTCGCCGAGGCCGGCTTCTTCCCCGGCATCGTCTACTACCTGACGCACTGGTTTCCCGGCACGATGCGCGGCCGCTTCATGGCGATGTTCCTCGCCGCGATTGCGCTCGCCAACATCATCGGTGCACCGCTATCGAGCTTCCTGCTCGGCCTCGACGGACTGCACGGTCTCTATGGTTGGCAGTGGATGTTCGTGATCGAGGGCATCCCTGCGATTCTGCTCGGCGTCTGCGTGCTGTTCCTGCTGCCTGATGCACCGGAGCACGCGAAGTGGCTCAACGCTGAAGAGAAGCAGATCGTTCACGACCGCCTCGCACAGGATCCGCCTGCCGATCACGACAGCCTTTGGGCAATGATGCGAGATGTCCGCGTGTGGCTGCTCGCGATCCCGGACTTCGGCATCGTTCTCGGCCTCTACGGCATCGGCCTCTGGCTGCCGCAGATCGTGAAGACACTCGGCTACACCAACATCCAGACGGGTTTCATTGTGGCGCTTCCTTACGTGCTCAGCGTGGTTGCGATGATCGCCTGGGGCATGTCCAGCGATCGCCGAGGTGAGCGCTTCTGGCACACGAGCATTGCCGCGACGCTCGCCGCCGTCTCGCTGTTTGCCGCGGCGTTGCTCGGCACCAGCCTGTTGTCGGTGTTTGCGCTCGCCATCGCGACGGTGGGCATCTACGCCGCGCTATCCGTGTTCTGGACGATCCCGCCGTCCTTTCTCACCGGCACGGCCGCGGCCGGCGGCATCGCGTTGATCAATTCCATCGCCAACCTCGGCGGTTTCTTCGGCCCTTCGATCATGGGGTATCTGAAGACACTGACGGGCAATTACACCCTCGGCTTTGCCACGCTCGGCGTGGCACAAGTCATGGCGGCGATTTTGGTGCTAGCATTGGCAGGCACCGTCCGGCGGCGCGCGGCCCAACCGGCAGAGTGAGGTTCGGATGACTAGCGAGGCTCGCAAAACGCGAATGTCGGTGCAGCGTGAACGCCTGATGCACCGCATCACGGTTGCCGGCGTGGCGTTGCATTGACCTTGTCGCGCGAACGGCATTAAACCGCCCGCATGACACGCGCATTCATCTTTCCCGGTCAGGGAAGTCAGGCTGTCGGCATGGGCAAGGCGCTCGCCGACGCATTCGCCCCCGCTCGCGAAGTCTTCCAGGAAGTGGACGACGCACTTTCGCAAAAGCTCTCGAAGCTGATGTGGGAAGGTCCGGAGAGCGATCTCACGCTGACCGAAAATGCGCAGCCGGCGATCATGGCGGCAAGCCTCGCGATCGTTCGCGTGCTTCAGAAGGAATGCGGCCTTGATCTCGCCAAGCATGCGCGCGTCGTCGCCGGGCACTCTCTCGGCGAATACAGCGCATTGGCCGCCGCCGGTGCGTTCTCGTTGGCGGAAACAGCACGCCTTCTCAAAGCGCGTGGTCAGGCCATGCAGGCCGCGGTGCCCGTGGGTGAAGGTGGTATGAGCGCGCTCCTTGGCGCAGAAATCGATCAGGCCGAAGCGCTCGCGAAAGCTTGTGCGGAAGCAACCAGCGGTATCTGCGTTGTCGCCAACGACAACGCGCCGGGCCAGGTCGTGATCTCCGGCACCAAGCCCGCGATCGACAAGGCGCCCGAAATCGCCAAGACCCTCGGCATCAAGCGCGCGATGGCGCTCAACGTCTCCGCGCCGTTCCATTCGCCGATGATGCAGCCTGCCGCCGACAAGATGCGCGAGGCGCTTGCCGCCGTCACCATCCGCCCGTCCGCCGTGCCCGTGGTCGCGAACGTCACCGCAGCGGAGAACAGCGAGCCGGAAACCATCCGCCGCCTTCTGGTGGAACAGGTGACGGGCCGCGTGCGTTGGCGCGAAAGCGTGCTCGCGTTCCGCAGCCTCGGCGTTGAAACCACAGTCGAGTTCGGCGGTGGCAAAGTGCTCACCGGCATGGTGAAGCGGATCGAAAAAGACTTGCAGACGGTGACCCTCGATACACCGGCCGATATCGAAGCTTTCGCAAAGACACTTTGATGTTCGATCTCTCAGGCAAAACAGCTCTCGTCACCGGCGCATCCGGTGGCATCGGTGGCGCTATCGCCAAAGCGCTGCACAAGCAGGGCGCCAATGTTGTCCTCTCCGGCACCCGCGCCGAAGCACTCGAAGCCGTCAAAGCCGAACTGGGCGAGCGCGCTTTCATCGCGACCTGCAACCTTTCCGACATGGCGTCGGTCGAGGCGCTGATCAAAACGGCGGAGACCGCGGCCGGTGCGCCGATCGACATCCTCGTCAACAACGCCGGCATCACGCGCGACAACCTCTTCATGCGCATGAAAGACGACGAGTGGGATCAGGTGATCGCCGTGAACCTGACCGCAGCCTTCCGTCTTTCCCGCGCGGTCCTGCGCGGCATGATGAAGAAGCGCTGGGGCCGCATCATCTCCATCACCTCCGTGGTGGGCGAAACCGGGAACCCGGGGCAAGGGAACTATGCCGCCGCCAAGGCCGGCCTCGCCGGCATGACCCGCTCCTTGGCCCAGGAAGTGGCCAGCCGGAACATTACCGTCAACTGCGTCGCCCCCGGCTTCATCGCCACCGCTATGACCGACAAGCTGAACGACGACCAGAAGAGTGCCCTGATGCCGCGAATCCCTGCCGGCCGCATGGGGACCCCCGAGGACATCGCTGCCGCCGTCGTCTATCTGGCATCGGAAGAGGCCGCTTACGTCACCGGCGAGACCATCCAGATCAATGGCGGAATGGCCATGATCTAACATTAGTATCAATGGCTTAGGCTGGTTGTGGCGCGGGGTTTGGGTTTATGATACCACCTCGCGCAACCTAAGTCCGCGTTTCGTGTAATCAGTGAAGCCTTGCGCTTTTGCCCGTAACCTTTCAAAAGCGCCGCCACAAAATCCAATGAGAGGTTTGAGATACCCATGAGCGATACTGCCGAGCGCGTTAAGAAGATCGTCGTCGAGCATCTGAACGTGGATGCCGACAAGGTGACCGAGGGTGCCTCGTTCATCGAAGATCTGGGCGCAGACAGCCTCGACACCGTCGAACTCGTCATGGCGTTCGAAGAAGAATTCGGCATCGAAATCCCGGATGACGCGGCGGAGTCCATCGTGACCGTCGGCGACGCCGTGAAGTTCATCGACAAATCGCAGGCCTGAGTGCCGAGCACAGCTCCCATGCGCAGGGTTGTCGTCACAGGTCTTGGCCTGGTCACGCCGCTTGCTTGCGGCGTCGAGGAAACGTGGTCGCGTCTGATCGACGGTAAGAGCGGCGCGCGCAAGATCGAGAAATTCGATACCAGCGACCTCGCGACCAAAATCGCCGCGCAGATTCCGCGCGGCGATGGGACCGATGGCACGTTCAATCCGGATCAATGGTTCGATCCGAAGGAACAGCGCCGCGTCGACGAGTTCATCACCTACGGCATCACGGCTTCGAAGCAGGCCGTGAAAGACTCGGGCTGGGAGCCCAAGACCGAGGAGGAGCGCTATCGTACCGGCGTTCTGATCGGCTCCGGTATCGGTGGCATCGAAGGCATCGGCGATGCGGCGATCACCCTGAAAGAAAAAGGCCCGCGCCGCATCTCGCCGTTCTTCATCACCGGCCGCCTTATCAATCTCGTGTCGGGATATGCGTCGATCGAGTTCGGCTACAAAGGCCCGAACCACGCCGTCGTTACCGCCTGCGCGACGGGTGCCCACGCCATCGGCGATGCGGCGCGTCTGATCGCGCTCGACGATGCCGATGTGATGCTGGCCGGTGGCGCTGAGGGCGCGATCTGCCGCCTTGGCATCTCCGGCTTCAACGCCTGCCGTGCACTCTCCACCGCCTATAACGACACGCCCGAAAAGGCCTCGCGTCCCTATGACAAGGACCGTGACGGCTTCCTGATGGGCGAGGGCGCTGGCGCCGTAATGCTCGAAGAGTACGAGCACGCCAAGGCGCGTGGCGCGAAGATTTATGGCGAAGTGAAAGGCTACGGCCTCTCCGGCGATGCCAACCACATCACTGCTCCGTCTGAAGACGGCGATGGCGGCTTCCGCGCGATGCAGATGGCGATCAAGCGCGCCGGTCTGTCGCCGTCCGACATCGACTACGTCAACGCCCACGGCACATCGACCATGGCGGACGGCATCGAAGCGGGCGCGGTCGAGCGCTTCCTCGGCAACGCAGCAGCGAAGACCTCCATGTCGTCGACCAAGTCGTCGATCGGCCACCTGCTTGGTGCCGCCGGTGCGGTGGAAGCTATCTTCTGCCTGCTCGCCATGCGCGATCAGATCGTGCCGCCGACGCTGAACCTCGAAAATCCCGATGTCGACACAAAGCTCGACCTCGTACCGCTGGTCGCCAAGAAACGCGAAGTCCGCACCACGATGTCGAACTCGTTCGGCTTCGGCGGCACCAACGCGTCGCTGATCTTCACTTCGCCGAACTGATCCGACGATGCGCTGGCTGGTAGCGTTCGTTCTCTTCGCCGCCGCGGTGATCGGCTTCGGCTGGTTCTGGGAAAAGTACAATTTCGAGCAGGCTCCCGGCCCGGCGGACCACGCGACCGTCGTACTGATCGATGCGGGTAGCGGCGTGAAGGCGATCGCTGGCAAACTCAAGGCCGCGAACGTCATCTCCGATGAGAACCTGTTCGCGCTGGGTGTCCGTATCCGCGGCTCCAGGCTGAAGGCCGGCGAATACGAATTCCCGGCTCACGCCACGATGGCGCAGGCCGCTGAGATCATGGCCAGCGGTCACTCGATCCAGCACAAGATCACCGCCGCCGAAGGCCTCACCAGCCAGATGATCTACGATCTGGTGAAGTCCGACCCGGTCCTCGTCGGCGATCCGGGGCCGGTGCCGGATGAAGGCACCCTGCTGCCGGAGACCTATCTCTTCACCCGCGGCACGACGCGCGCGCAGATCCTCGCGCAGATGCATGCCGCACAGGCGAAATTCCTCGAGGAGCATTGGGCCGGCCGCGCGCAGCCGCTGCCATACGGCACCAAGGACGAAGTCATCGTGCTGGCCTCGATCGTCGAGAAAGAGACCGGCATCGCGTCAGAGCGCGCGCACATCGCGGGTGTGTTCGTGAACCGCCTCAATACCGGCATGAAGCTGCAGTCCGATCCGACAATCATCTACGGCATCACGCGCGGCTATCCGCTTGGCCGCCGCATCAAGGAGAGCGAGATCACCGCGCTCACGCCGTACAACACCTACGTGATCCCGGGACTCCCGAGCGCGCCGATCTGCAATCCGGGGAAGGATGCGATCGCCGCCGTGCTGAACCCGCAGACAACCGAAGATGTGTTTTTCGTCGCCAACGGCACGGGCGGTCACGCCTTCGCCAAAACCGTGGACGAGCAGAACCGAAACGTCGCCGCTTGGCGCAAGATTCACATACCGCAGAAATGAATTTCCGCGCGTGGGGCGGCGGAGCTAAGTTCTGAACTGGAACGGAGTCGCCCGATGACCGTCGTTAGCATGACCGGATTTGCGGAGAACGCAGGCGCCCAGGGGCAGGTGCGCTGGCGTTGGGAGGTGAAAAGCGTCAACGGCCGCGGCCTCGACCTGCGCCTGCGCACACCGCCGGGCTTTGACGGTATCGAACCGGCTGCACGCGTCCTCGCCAACGAGCGCTTCAAGCGCGGCTCCCTGCAGGCGACGCTGAACGTCGAACCGCAGGAAGGCGCGCGCGGCTTCCGCGTCGATCCGGTCGCGCTCGCCGCCGCGATCAAGATCGCCAAGGAGATCCAGCAGGACGCCGGGCTGCCGCCGCCGCATGTCGACGGCCTTCTCGCGCTCAAGGGCGTGATCGTGCAGGACGAAGCACTGCCGCTCGACGCCGTGGCCCGTGCGGCCCGCGATGCCGCGATCCTCGAAAGCTTCGCCAATGCTTTGGACGCTCTCCATAGAGCCCGTGTGACCGAAGGCCAGAAGCTTCACGCCGTTCTCAGCGGTCAGATCGACGATGTCGAGCGTTTGACGGCCGAGGCTGGCAGACACGCCGCCATGCAGCCGCAGACCATTCGCGAGAAGCTGAAAGCGCAGCTCGCCGACCTGCTGGCTCCGGGATCGGTGTCGGGCGATCGGCTCGAGCAGGAAATCGCGATGCTGGCCGCGCGGGCCGATGTGCGCGAAGAACTCGACCGCCTCCGTGCGCATGTGGAAGAAGCGCGCTCGCTGATCAACTCGCGCGAAGCGATTGGCCGCAAGCTCGACTTCCTGTCGCAGGAGTTCAACCGCGAAGCCAACACCCTGTGCTCGAAATCGTCCGATGCTTCACTGACGCGAGTCGGTCTTGCCCTTAAAGCCGCTATCGACCAGTTCCGCGAACAGTCGCAGAATGTCGAATAGGGGTTGGCGGAGCATGGAATGAGCAGCGAGATCAGGCGGCGAGGATTGATGCTCGTGCTGTCGTCGCCATCTGGCGCCGGCAAGACGACCCTGTCGCGCTTGCTGCTCGCCAGTGATCCTGGCATCGCGCTGTCGGTCTCAGCAACTACGCGCGCAAAGCGCCCGACAGAAGTCGAAGGTAAAGACTATTTTTTCATCTCACCACAGGAGTTCGACTCTTGGGTGGAGCAGGATGCGTTCCTTGAGCATGCAGTGGTATTCGAGAACCGCTATGGCACGCCGAAGGGGCCGGTCGAGAGCGCGTTGGTTTCGGGTCGAGATGTGTTGTTTGACATCGACTGGCAGGGCACGCAGCAAATGAAGGATAAGGTGCGCGAGGATCTCGTCAGCATCTTCATCTTGCCGCCCAGCCACGCCGAGCTAGAGCGGCGTCTGAAGACTAGGGCCGAAGACAGCGATGAGGTCGTTGCCAAGCGGATGTCCAAAGCCGCAGATGAAATGAGTCACAACCCCGAATACGACTATATCGTCGTCAATCGCGAAGTAGACCGCGCCCTTATGCAAATCAAATCCATCCTTGAAGCCGAACGCACTCGCCGTTCGCGCCTCGTCGGTGTCGGTGATTTCGTGGCGGAACTGACCAAACTCTGAGGGAACTTCTGACCGGTTCAACCGGTTATTATTCCATGTCGCTCGTCACCATCATCGGCACTGTGGCCGCAATCTGCTCCACGATCAGCTTTGCGCCGCAAGCGTGGAAGATCATCCAGACGCGCGAGACCAAGGGCATTTCCACCGGCATGTACCTCTTCACCGTCGCGGGCTTTGCCGCCTGGGTGACTTACGGCGCTATGCAGGGACAATGGCCGCTGATTGCCTCAAACAGCATCTGCTTCCTGCTCTCCGCGTTCATCTTGCTGATGAAGCTGCTGCCGCAGGCCGAGAAGGAAAAGGTCGCCGAGGCTCTGGAGCCCGGCAGTCATCACGCCAACTAGAACCAGTGCAGGTTCAGTGCGTCGTAGAGCATACGCATCGCTGTCAGCCCAATGAATGCCGCGAACAGCAGACGAAGTTTCTTGACGTCTGTGGCATGCGCAATCCGCGCGCCGAACGGCGCCATGAAATAGCTCACGGGCGCGATCAGGATGAACCCGAGCAGGTTCACATAGCCCAGCGAGTATGGCGGCAGCCCGGCCGCGTGCCAGCCCGCGATCATCGCACCGATCGTTCCCGGGATCGCGATCACGGCGCCAAACGCGCTGGCCGTCGCAACGGCACGGTGAATGGGAAACCCAAAGAGCGTCATCGCCGGCACGCCAATGGTGCCGCCCCCGATTCCCATCATCGTCGACAGGCCCGAAATTGAGAAAGGCAGGGCAAACCCACCGACGCCTGTCGGGAGGTGGTCGGATAGACGGCGTTGTTCACTGACGATGGCAAGCTGAAGTGCGACGGGGATAGCGACCAGCGCGAAAATGAACGACAGCACCTGGCCGCGTGCATAACCGGCGAGCAGGCTGCCTACGACGACACCGGCGAGCAGCGGCACAATCCACTTGCGCAGCAAGTCCCAATCGACGGCGCCCTTCTTGTTGTGCGCGGTGACGGAGGAGATCGACGTCGGGATGATGGTTGCGAGCGATGTGCCTGTCGCGATGTGCATGCGTACGCTCTCATCGACATGCAGCAATGCCAGCACGTGATAGAGGATCGGCACAATAACGATACCGCCACCAACGCCGAGCATGCCGGCGACGAGACCGCCGACCACACCGGACAGCACTAGCCCGAGAGCAAGTGTGCCGAGTTCGCCGTTGTTGGTGAAGGCGGAGATATCCATTGAACGTCACGCTGTCAGAGGAAGATTGCCACGGTCTGGCGCGCGGCGATGACCGGCTCGCCCTTGGCATTCCATATCATCATGGCATGGGCGGCGTAACCCTGATGCGCGTTGTCGGCGCGGCTCTGGACCAGCCACCAACCCTCATCGGTGCGCGGCATGTCGGTCAGGATATCCATCGTCCAGGTCATCGTGCTGATCGGTGCGCCTTGCGGAAACATCACCATGATCGCTGGCGGCGGCGCGTCGGCCAGCGCGATCAGCGGCACGACGCCGTCATGGGCGCGCGGGTCGCGATGGCGAAACCAGATATTCATCTCCGGCGGCTGGCCCGGTGTCATCGGCCGCGCGCCACCGGCGAGGCGGCTCTCGAAGTGCTGCTGGAAGGTGATCGGCGAACGCTCGCCGGGAAAGAAGGGCGGGCTATCGGCAATCGGGGTGAGAGAAGGCATCGGCAGGTTTTCGTACGCGACGGCCGAATTGCGAGCGACGCCGAACGTGAACACAGAGCGCGTCGCAAGCCCCGCCTCGCCAACAAGATCGACACCGACATACACGGCCGATTTTCCCTGCCGCAGAACCGATGCCGTCAGCGACAGTGGGCCTGAGGCTGGACCGATCAGCGTGATCTGTGCCGCGCGCAGTGGCGGCAGCCCAGGCACGGCGCGTTCCGCAACCGCCAGACAGAGCGCTGCCGACAGGCCGCCATACGCCGTGCGGCCCTGCAGCCAGTCGTCCGACATGGTGACGCGATAAGTACCGTTGTCCTCCACAATGGCGGACAACAGATCGGTGAAAGCAGTCATAAGCGATCCGAAGTAGCGAAATAGCGATTATCGCATCGTGGCAGCCGTGGTCGGCGCGAACAAGCGCGTCACGCCGCCTCGGCGGTCTCGCGATGCTTCACGAGCGCCAGCGCGTCTATCAGTACGTTGATGCCCGCACCGCGCTGGTGAACATGCTCGGCGAGGTGCCGGCGGAACAGACGCGCACCTGGCTTGCCATTGAATAGACCCAGCATCGGTTTGGTCAGGATGTGCAGCGGCACGCGAAGAGCGAGCTGTTCTGTCGTGTATTCGACGTAGCCCGCGACAGCCGCATTGAGCGACACCGCGACGCCACCGAAGAAACGCGCATCGACTTCGGTCAGCATGGCCGGCGAATGATACGCGGCCCGGCCCAGCATGACGCCATCGACGTGCTCGAGATGTTTCTCGGCTTCGTCGAGGTTCGCGATGCCGCCGTTGATGGCGATGGTCAGCTTGGGGTGCTCGCGCTTCACGCGATAGACGAGGTCGTAATCGAGTGGCGGGATATCGCGGTTCTCTTTTGGCGACAGCCCTTCGAGCCATGCCTTGCGGGCGTGCACCGCAAACGTCTTCACGCCGGCACGGGCACAGAGACCGATGAGATCGCGCAGCGATTTTTCCGGATCCTGATCGTCCACGCCGATACGGCATTTCACGGTAACGGGCACGCGGACCGCATCGCGCATCGCTTTCACGCAATCGGCGACGAGTTCAGGCTCGCGCATCAAGCAGGCACCGAAGCGGCCGGATTGGACGCGATCGGACGGACAGCCGACGTTCAGATTGATCTCGGCGTAGCCGAAGTCCTCGCCGATCTTTGCTGCTTCGGCGAGCTTCGCCGTCTCCGACCCGCCGATCTGCAGCGCCACCGGCTGCTCGCGCGCGTCGAAGCCCAGCAGCCGCTCCCGGTTGCCGCGCAGGATCGCGTCCGCCGTCACCATCTCGGTATAGAGCAGGGCGCGCGTGCTCAACTGACGGTGAAGGAACCGGCAGTGCCGGTCCGTCCAATCCATCATCGGCGCAACGGAAAATATTTTATCTTTGTAACTCAACTGCTTACCTGCTCCGCCCGCGATTTTGGGCGGTATTCCGCCATTCCTTAGAGGCAAAGTGCCATTCCGGCTAGACCTCGGTGACAGACCGTCAAGCTCGCCATGACATATAGTAATTGCGAGCCATTCGCATTACCTGTATGCGCCAGTAAGTGAGTGGCACCGCGTACGGATCATAAGGGGCATGGCTTGCGGCTAAGCGACCTTGCAAAAGGCGACAGCGGGATCATCCGCGGGATCGAACCCGCGGGTCACGACGGCTTGCACGAAATCGGGCACGAAGAGCTCGAGCGTCGGCTGCTGGAGATGGGCTTTGTCGAAGGCGCCCGTTTTCAGATTCTGCACGAAGGGCTGATCGGCCGCGATCCGATTGCCCTGAAGCTGGACGACATGCGTGTCGCGCTTCGCCGCAATGAAGCGCGGACCATCCTCGTCGATCCGCTGACCGACACTGTAGAGCCTGCGCGTGTCGAGGATATGACATGAGTGATGCAGCATTGACGCGCGTCGCCCTCGTTGGAAATCCCAACTCGGGCAAGACCTCGCTCTTCAATGCGCTGACGGGCGCACGGCAGAAGGTCGCCAACTATCCGGGCGTAACGGTCGAGCGCAAAGCCGGAACCGTGTCCACGCCCGCCGGCCGCCGCGTCACGATCATCGATCTGCCCGGCACCTATTCGCTGCGCGCGCGCAGTCCGGACGAAGTGGTCACACGCGATGTCGTGCTTGGCCGTTTCGTTGGGGAGCAGCCACCGGACGTGCTGGTGTGCGTCGCTGATGCGACCAACTTGCGGCTCGTGTTGCGTCTCGCGCTTGAACTCAAGCAGGTTGGCCGCCCGATCATGCTGGCCCTCAACATGTACGACATCGCGGAACGTCAGGGCATCCGCATCGATCTTGATGGTCTCTCAAAAGCGCTTGGCATGCCGATCGTGACGACCGTTGCCGTGCGCAAGCGCGGTCTCGACACATTGCTGAACGAAGTGGATGTCCTTTCAGGGGGCTCGGTGGATGTGCAGCAATGGCACGAGCCAACGGCTGCCGATATTCGCGGGGCGCATCGCGATGCTGAGCGCATCATGCGCACCTATGTGAAGCCGGCCCTCAGGCCCGACACCTGGACCGGTCGCCTCGACAATGTGCTGCTGCACCCCGTGGCCGGCACCATCATCCTGCTCGCTGTCCTGTTCTTGATGTTTCAGGCCGTGTTCAGCTGGGCAGCACCGTTGATGGATCTGATCGACGCGGGCTTCGCATATCTCGGCCAGCTCGTGACGCACTATCTGCCGGCCGGCCTGCTGCAGAGCTTCCTCACCGACGGCTTGATCGCCGGTGTGGGTCAGGTGGTCGTGTTTCTGCCACAGATCATGATCCTGTTCTTCTTCATCATCCTGCTGGAAGACTTCGGTTACATGTCGCGTGCTGCGTTCCTGATGGACCGCATGATGGGCGTGGCAGGATTGCATGGCCGTGCTTTCATCCCGCTGCTCTCGAGTTTTGCCTGCGCGATCCCCGGCATCATGGCTGCGCGCGTGATCGACAACAAACGCGACCGGCTCACCACGATTCTTGTGGCGCCACTAACCACCTGCTCGGCGCGCATTCCCGTCTACACGCTGATCATTTCGGCGTTCATTCCAAACCGCACTGTTTGGGGCTTTGCCAGCCTGCAAGGCTTGGTGATGTTCGGCCTCTACGCAACTGGCATCACAAGCGCCCTGATTGTCGCCTTCATCGTGCGCCGCCTGTTCTGGCGCAGTGCAACCGAACCGTTCCTGATCGAATTGCCGGCGTACAAGCTGCCGGACGCAAAGAACGTGCTGCGCGGTGTGCTTACGCGCGGAAAAATCTTCCTGCGCCGCGCCGGTACGACCATCGCCGCGATGGGCGTGCTCATCTGGTTCTTGTCGAGCTTTCCGTCCGCACCCGTGGGTGCGCCGGGACCGGCGATCGACTACAGCCTCGCTGGCATCATCGGCCACTTCATCCAGCCGGTGATGGCGCCGATCGGCTTCAGCTGGCAGATGGCCGTGGCCTTGATCCCCGGCATGGCGGCACGCGAAGTCGCGGTGGCGGCGCTTGGCACAGTGTATGCCGTCGGTGGTGCCGACGACACCGGCTCGCTGGCGACGGCATTGGCGCACCAGTGGTCGCTCGCTTCCGCGCTCGCATTTCTCGCGTGGTATGTGTTTGCCCCGCAATGCATGTCGACGCTGGCCGTGGTTCGCCGTGAAACCAACTCCTGGCGGTGGCCGATCATCATGTTCGTCTACATGACAGCGCTCGCCTACATCGCGGCTTTCGTAACCTTCCACGTCGCTGTGGCGTTGGGCGCCTAAACAGCCGGTCGGGGAACGTCTTGGGTATGGGCATTGGCGGCTGCTAAGCTCGCTTGTGCCACTCGAAGCCGCGACCATGACCTATACCCCTCCGTTACGTGATCTTCTGTTCGCCCTGAACGACGTCGCTGGGTTCGCCCAGTTGCGCGCGTTGCCAAAATTTGCAGATGTCGACGAAGCGACCGTTGCCGCCATCCTGGAAGCGGGTGGCAAGCTCGCCGCAGAAGAGCTTGCTCCGCTGAACCGCGACGGCGACAGGATCGGGGCGCGGTTTGAAAACGGACAGGTGCGTGCCGTGCCCGGCTTTGCGGGCGCCTATCGCCAGTTCGTCGATGGCGGTTGGGGTGCGCTGGCCTCCGATCCCGACTATGGCGGGCAGGGCCTTCCGAAGGCACTGGAGATTGCGGTCTTCGAGATGATCCACGCCTCGAACATGGCGTTCGGCCTGTGTCCGATGCTGACACGTGGTGCGGTGGAAGCGCTCACCGAACATGGTACGCCGCGGCAGAAGCAGCTCTATCTGCCGAAGCTTATCTCCGGCGAATGGACCGGCACGATGAACCTAACGGAGCCACAATCAGGCTCTGACCTCGGCACCTTGCGAACGCGGGCCGAACCGGATCGCGAGAGCGGCTATCGCATCACTGGGCAGAAAATCTTCATCACATGGGGCGATCACGACATGACGGACAACATCGTCCATCTCGTGCTCGCGCGACTGCCCGATGCACCGGCGGGTAGCCGCGGCATCTCACTGTTCCTGGTGTCGAAGCGGCTTGTCGGCAATGACGGTTCGCTTGGCGCTGCCAACACGGCGCGCCCCGCGAGCATCGAGCACAAGCTCGGCATTCATGGTTCACCCACCTGTGTCATGCAATTCGATAATGCGAAGGGCGAACTTGTCGGCACGCTGAACCAGGGTCTCGCGCATATGTTCACGATGATGAACGCGGCGCGGCTGCAGGTCGGCACCGAAGGCGTTGGTATTGCGGAGCGGGCGTATCAGCAGGCGCTTGGCTACGCGCTGGAACGGCGGCAAGGCCGGTCGGCATGGACGGGTGAGCTCAGTGCGCCGTTGTTCGATCATCCCGACATTCGCCGCTCGCTGATGCTGATGAAAGCGAAGATAGAGGCGTCACGTGCAATTTGCCTCTCCACGGCGCTGGCCGCCGATCTGGCCGAACATGCCATGGATGAGAAAGTGAAGCAGCGGGCGCAACTGCGCGCCGAATTGCTGACCCCTATCGCGAAAGCGTGGTCCACCGATGTCGGTGTCGAGATCGCATCGATGGGCGTGCAGATCCACGGCGGCGCCGGCTTCATCGAAGAAACCGGTGCGGCACAGCACTATCGCGACGCCCGCATCGCGCCGATCTACGAAGGCACCAATGGTATCCAGGCGATAGATCTCATGGGCCGCAAGCTGGCGCTTGGCAACGGGCAGGCGGTGCGCGATCTGCTGGATGAGATCTGGTCGGCCATCGGTGCGCTCAAGAGTTCGCCCAATGCATGGCTGCATTCCATCGGCGTTCGCCTCGAAGCAACGGCAGGCGCAGCGCAAACGGCGACAAGCTGGATGGTGGAGCGGCGTGGCCACGCGCAACCCGATGCACTTGCCGGTGCAACGGCGTACCTGAAGCTGCTCGGCGATCTCACCGGTGGCTGGATGCTGGCGAAAGGTGCGCTTGCTGCCGCCCAGCATACCGGCGACGATGACGACCAATGGTGGACCACCCGCATCGGTCTTGCTCGCGTCTTTGCCGATCAGGTGCTGGCGCAGTCGCCGGGCTTGGCGGCTGGCGTGACCGCCGGTGCGATCGATCTGATAAAAACAAGCGCTCGTGCACTGGGCGCAGTTGGGTAGAGGAAGCAGCATGACAGTTTTGGCGGATACGAAGCCGGAAGACGCAGGTCTTTCGAGTTCTGTGCTCGATGATGTCGATGCGGGGCTGCAGGCGTTGATCGACAAGGGCGAGCTGGCCGGCGCAGTCACGCTGGTCGCACGGCATGGCAAGGTGGCGCGGCGCAGCATCCTCGGCCTCGACAACCACGAAAAGCATACGCAACTGAAGCGCGACACCATCTTCCGCATCTACTCGATGACCAAGCCGGTGACGGCTGTCGCGATGATGATCCTGTGGGATCGCGGTCTGTGGCAACCGGACGATCCGATCGAAAAGCATCTGCCGCAGTTCAAGGGCGTGCGCGTGTTCGATGGCCTCGATGCCGACGGCAAGCCAAAGACAGTCCCCGCCGATCATCCGCCGACGTTGCGTGAATTGCTGACCCACACCGCCGGTCTCACCTATGGCTGGGGCGATGCCGATATCGACAAGATCTATCGTGCGGCGCACGTCTGGGGCGGAGACTCGCTAGCCGATTTTGCGGAACGCGTCGGCAAGCTGCCGCTCGTTTATCAGCCAGGCACCAAGTGGCTCTACAGCATTTCGATGGATGTGCAGGGCGCGCTGATCGAGAAGCTGACCGGGGATTCCTTGCCCGACTTCATGCAGAACAACATCTTTGGGCCGCTCGGCATGAACGAGACCGGCTTCTATGTACCGGCACAAAAGCTGGACCGGCTGGCCGCGCTCTATCGCACCACCAACGAGGGCGGTATTGCGCAGCTCGACAAACCGCCGATGGGCAACCACTTCGAGCCGCCGAAAGCGGCAAACGGCGGCGGCGGCCTGGTCTCGACGCTCGACGATTACGCGCGTTTTGCGCAGATGCTGCTGAACAAGGGCGAGCTCGACGGCGTGCGGATAGTATCACCCGAGGCGGTGGCGTTGATGAGTACCAATCAGCTGTCGGACGATATGATGCGCAAAGGCTTCGGCATCGGCGCCCAGATGATCCGCCCCGGTTTCGGCCACGGCTTCAACTGCGCCGTCTTCACCGATCCCGCGGCCGCCGGCATCCCGGTCGGCAAAGGCTCCTTCCAGTGGGATGGCGCGGCCGGCACGTGGTTCTGGATCGATCCCACCAACGATCTCATCTTCGTCGGTATGATCCAGCGCTTCCAGCTCAACCCCAATATGGCCAACTGCCAGCAGCTTACGCAGAAGCTGATTGCGGGAGCGCTGCTCTAGACCGCATTGTCCTCCTTGATCCACATCAAGGTT
>DATAHD010000471.1:0-2071 GCA_036263395.1 Rhizomicrobium sp.
CCGCGAATTTCCAGCTCATCAGATGCATGGAGCCGCTGCTCAAGCGATCCGACGCCGGCCGCGCGGTGTTCGTGACCTCGGCCGCCGCCAGCAAGGCCAGCGCCTATCTCGGTCCCTACGCCGCTTCGAAAGCCGCAGTGGAAACCCTGGCGCGTGCCTGGGCGCAGGAAACCGCGGCGACGTCGCTGCGCATCAACCTGTTCGACCCCGGTCCGATCCGGACCAGGATGCGCGCCAGCGTATTTCCCGGCGAAGACCCGATGACGCTCGACACGCCGGAGCAGGCAGCCGAATTCATCCTGCCGTTGTGCGCGCCGGATTGGAGCGAAACCGGCAAGCTGTTCGAATACAAGAGCCGCAAGCTGTTGAGCTTCCGCGCGCCGGCGTAACTTGCTCCGCCGCTTCACGCCCATCCACGCGTTCTCGCTGAAACAACCAAACCTCACTCAATTGACTCCGGAACGTCGGCGCGATTGACTTGCCCTCGCAAGCGGGAACACCCGCGAACGAGAAACGGGAGGATACGTATGAGGGCGATTCCAGATCGCGGTGAAGCCGCGCGTGCCGCCGCACGTCTTTGCGGGAAATTTTCCGCTCTGCTCGCGCCTGGCGTCTTGCCGCTTGCCCTCTTGCTTGTGGCCCCCGCGATGACAGGCAGTGCGCTGGCCGGCGACATCCCGACCTTTGCGGTCGATGCATCCTGGCCGAAGCCGTTGCCCAACAACTGGATCCTCGGACAGGTCGGCGGCATCACGGTTGACTGGCAGGGCCACGTCTGGGTGATCCATCGGCCGCGCTCGCTGACCGATGACGAGAAGGGCGCGGCGCTGACGCCGCCCCGTTCGAAATGCTGCGTGTCCGCGCCGCCGGTGCTGGAATTCGACGTCGACGGCAACTTGTTGCGCGCGTGGGGCGGTCCCGGCGAAGGCTATGAGTGGGTCGGGCGCGAGCACGGCATCGAGGTCGACGAGAAGGGCTTCGTCTGGATCGGCGGCAATGCCGACAACGACAACGCGATCCTGAAATTCACGCTCGACGGCAAGTTCGTGATGCAGATCGGCAAGATCGCGCCGAGCAAGGGCAGCAACGACACCACCCAGCTCGGCAAGCCGGCGGAAACCGCGATCGACAAGGACGCCAACGAAATCTACGTCGCCGACGGTTACGGCAATCACCGCGTCATCGTGTTCGACGCCACCACCGGCGCTTACAAGCGGCATTGGGGCGCCTACGGCAAGCCGCCGAGCGACGACAAGCAGCCGCCCTACGATCCCAAGGCGCCGCCGCCGCAGCAATTCGCCAATCCCGTTCACTGCGTGAAGATCGCCAATGATGGCCTCGTCTATGTCTGCGATCGCATCAATAATCGTATCCAGGTGTTCAAGAAGGACGGCACCTTTGTGAAGGAGTGGTTCTTCGAAAAGAACACGCTCGGCAACGGCGCGGTCTGGGACATCGCGATCTGGCCCGATCCGAATCAGACGTACCTGTTGAGCGCCGACGGCGAGAACAACGAGGTCCGCGTGCTCCGGCGCGACGACGGCACCGTGGTCGGCAGCTTCGGTCACAATGGCCGCAACGCCGGGCAATTTCACTGGATCCACGCCATGGCAGTCGATGCGAAAGGCAACGTCTTCACCGCGGAGGTCGATACCGGCAAGCGCATCCAGAAGTTCAAGCTGACGTCGGATGCGTTGCGGTAGGGTGCTCGTTCCTGACGTTTGCGTGCTCGCTTCTTCTTTTCGCTCGTCGTTCCGCTGGTCACCTCTTCATCCCTCCTCTTTCATGGGGAGGGATAAGAAAACTCGCGTTGCACTCGCTGCCTCTTTATCCCTCCCCTTTCATGGGGAGGGTGGCTGGCCGAAGGCCAGTCGGGTGGGGTTGGCAGCGAAGCGGCGCGCACGTCTTGACCGACAACGAAAAGCCCCCCACCCGTCACATCATTCGCTGCGCTCACGATGTGCCACCCTCCCCACGAAGTGGGAGGGATAGGAAAGAGCGAGCTTTGCTCGCGAACTCCGTTTTCTCTTTATCCCTCCCCTTCTTTTATGGGGAGGGTGGCTGGCCGAAG